>CAYUAL010000025.1:0-3594 GCA_964442815.1 uncultured Alphaproteobacteria bacterium
AGCTTCCTCAAAAATATGAGACCACCGTGGGAGAGCGGGGATTAAAACTCTCAGGCGGACAACGCCAACGCATTGCCATAGCCCGTGCTATTTTAAAGAATGCTCCTATTCTTATCCTTGATGAAGCTACTTCTGCCTTAGACTCTCAAACAGAACAATTTATCCAAGATAGTATTCTTAAATTGATAGGAAACCATACAGCTCTTGTCATAGCTCATAGGCTTTCTACCCTTTCCTATATGGATCGTATACTTGTTTTTGATAAAGGCCACATCGTAGAAGAAGGAACGCATACGTCTCTTCTCAAGAAGAAAGGCCTTTATAGCAAGCTATGGTCTTTGCAAGTCGAAGGCTTCTTGCCCGAGAAGTAGGGGATAATGTCATCCTGAACTGACGACGTCACCCCGCGGTTTAACTGCGGGATGACCTCCCCTAAGGTTCTGACTTTGATGGAACTTAGCCAAACAACTTCAGAAAAAATTTAAATTCTTCTATTCCCTACCTTGCTTCCATTAAAAAATCACTTAGCATGTTTTTATAAAATATGCGCCATGCATAGTATTAATAAAACAGGAAGCCGCTGCTCATGAAATTAAAAAAAACCTTGCTCAGTACTATTTTTGGTCTTTCTCTTCTTGCTCCTCTGTTTGATGCTTATGCTATGGATCCGGATGAAGATGCGCTACAACATATGTCTCCCAACGACCTGCAAGGATGGGTTCGGCAAGCGATGAGAGAACCTGATATTGATGAATTAGATATCTCTCAGTGCACATTCATACAATCGCCTTCGCGTCTTCTTCCGTATCTACCCTACGGTGCGTTTGTGTCGAATATACGAGCCAAAAAGATTCAAACTGCACTTGCACTTTTAAAACTTTGGCCTGATGGCTGTTATTCCTATATAGGACCTATCGCCGTCGAAGAAACGTCACATGCCCTAGTACATGATGGTATTCTCTGTGATAGACTAGGCCTAGAAGATAAATTAATTACTGACGAGTACCTTCAAGAACTCATAGACAAAAAAGATTTAGTGGCCGAAAACAAACTTGATCGCTCTCGGTGTGTTGGTTTTGCAGTTTCCTCTAAATTGCAAGATGAAGCTAGCGTAGACCCTTACGCCAATTTGCAAGATGCAAGCTAGCGTAGACCCTTACGAAAAATACGAAAAATTGGAAAAAAAAGTTAGCGTAGACCCCATTCATATAGCTTCTTCTTTATTACCTAAAAAGCCTCAAAGATTACAACCTGGAACTACTCCAAATAGCCCGACAGTACAAAAACCATTAGATTTTTGGAACTTGCCTGAAATAAGAATATTGTCTTTTTCTGAGGTGCGCAATAGAGTTTTTCCTTCTTCCTTTTGTTCCCGTCATTTTTTTTCAGATATTGAGTCCAACTGTACTAGGCCTCAAATACTCCTCTTTTATGGCCCAGAAAAAAAACTCTTAGAGAACATAGATGACCAATGTGAATTCGTAGAAATAGATAAAGTGAGAAAATTAAAAATTATACGAAATGCATCATGTCCAAGTAACACCACTCCTGTTGCTGCCACTGCCCCAGCTGATGAAATGGCGAAGGCTGAAAAGTTTGAAGCTGCTCAAGCTGCAGCAAGAGAACGTAAAGAAGCTATTGAGCGAGCAGAGAAAATCGCTGCAGCAGCCCAAGATCATTATAATATGGATGACTTAGATAATAGTCTTCCCGATAATGCCACAGACGCTACAGACTAAGTTTCTTGATATAAATTAAGAGTTTTAGGAAACAAAGAAATATTAGAAAATCTTCTCCCACTACTTCCTATCCCCCAAAAACTGGGGGCCTAGGAGGGGAGGATAGAGGTCTCTAGAAGAAGTCATCCTCGGGCTTGACCCTAGGATCTTTTACTTTGCATTATATCTGCTCGTATCAAGCCCGAGAATGACCAAACCCCCTGGATACCGCGGTCAAGCTCTGGGGTAACAACGCCATATCGTATTTCTATTGCATCTGTCTTTGAAAGTATCATACTCTTATTTTTATGACTTTTTCTTTAGAACGCCCCAAGAAAGATATTTCTTTTCATCTAGAGTCTCCTTTTTCGCCGGCTGGAGACCAACCCCAAGCTATTGAGCTCATAACCAAAGGCTTTCATAACAACTCGCATAATCAAGTGCTCTTGGGTGTCACAGGGTCTGGAAAAACCTTTACCATGGCCCATGTGATTCAAAATCTAAAGAAACCTACTCTTGTTCTGGCGCATAATAAAACCTTAGCGGCGCAGCTTTATGGAGAAATGAAAGAGTTCTTTCCCCATAACGCAGTGGAGTATTTTGTTTCTTATTATGATTACTACCAACCGGAAGCTTATATCCCCCGTACAGATACGTATATCGAAAAAGATTCTTCTATCAATGAGCAAATAGACCGGATGCGGCACAGCGCAACGCGTGCGCTTTTAGAGCGTACCGATGTTATCATTGTCGCCAGTATTTCCTGTATTTACGGTATTGGCTCTGTAGAAGCCTATGAACGTATGATCTTTACCATTCAACGCGGCCAACAGATCCCTATTCCTTCTCTTTTAGAGCAGTTTGTCACTTTGCAATATAAACGCAATGAAATTGATTTTGCACGCGGTACATTTCGTGTGCGGGGAGATACGGTTGAGATTTTCCCAGCACACCAAGAAGACCGGGCGTGGCGCCTTTCTTTCTTTGGAGATGAGGTAGAATCCATTTTTGAGATTGATAGCTTAACAGGAGAAAAAATTACCTCCTTAAATGATATTACTATTTATCCTAATAGCCACTATGTGACACCGCGCCCTACGCTCAACCAGGCTATTAAAGAGATGAAAAAAGACCTCATCCTGCGTGTCCACGAGTTTGAAGCACAAGGTAAGCTCCTAGAAGCCCAAAGAATCCAGCAAAGGACTACTTTTGATATTGAAACACTAGAAGCCACAGGCATTTGTCCAGGCATTGAGAACTATTCCCGGTATTTAACAGGCCGTGCCCCTGGTGAGCCACCACCAACGCTTTTTGAATATTTTCCGAAAGATGCGCTTCTTATTGTAGATGAAAGCCATGCCACCGTTCCTCAACTTAATGGCATGTATAAAGGAGACCGCACACGTAAAGAAACCCTTTCCGAATATGGATTTCGTCTACCTGCTTGCAAAGATAATAGGCCACTTAAATTTGAAGAGTGGAATGCTTTGCGACCGCAAACTCTTTTTGTTTCAGCCACACCAGGACCTTGGGAACTGGAGCAAACACACGGCGAAGTCATTGAACAAATCATTCGACCAACAGGCCTTGTGGATCCTATATGTGAAGTCCGTCCTACAGAATTTCAAGTGGATGATCTTATTCATGAAGCGAAAAAAACCGTGGACCAAGGATACCGCGTCCTGGTAACCACTCTTACAAAACGCATGGCCGAAGCTCTTACAGAGTATTTAAATGAAGCCGGCCTTAAGGTTCAATATCTGCACTCCGATGTAGAAACTCTAGAGCGTATTGAAATTATCCGAAATCTTCGCCTAGGAACTTATGATGTTCTCGTAGGCATTAACCTTTTGCGTGAAGGATTGGATATTCCAGA
>CAYUAL010000025.1:3604-14261 GCA_964442815.1 uncultured Alphaproteobacteria bacterium
GTTGTCTTGTTGCAATTTTAGATGCAGATAAAGAAGGGTTTCTACGTTCCCGTCAATCTCTCATTCAAACTATAGGACGCGCTGCTCGCAATGCAGATGGTCGTGTTCTTTTGTATGCAGATACTCTCACCCGGTCTTTGAAAAGTGCATTAGAAGAAACAGAAAGACGCCGCATAAAACAACAAGACTTCAACAAAACCCACGGCATCACACCCCAAACAGTTAAGAAGGCGATTACAAAATCTCTCCTCGTAGAAGAAGAAATACCAACTCCCCTCTATTTACAAGAAGAAGGCGCTGCCTCTCTTCTTACCGGGAAAGCCCTCCAACAACACATCAAAAAGCTAGAAAAACAAATGCATGCTGCCGCTGCAAATCTAGAGTTTGAAGAAGCCGCGCGCCTACGAGATATGATTCATCATTTAGAAAAGCAGGACCTGGGCTTAGAGTCCATGTAATTCCAAACAGAAGACTTAAATAGTCCCAGGTGCAACTTGACGCACTTGTGTTACTAACTTTTCCCAAAAAGCTAAGAATTCTTTTTCAGAAATAAGGCCAGAAGTAAATTCTCTGCCTTTTATATATTCTATGCCAACAAATCTTATCTTAGGATCATAGACTTTCAAGGAAGCTTCTATATCCTCTAAATGCTGTTTCGTATCGTCGACCATGATAACGATTTTAGGATTCAATTTCATTTTTTCTATGAATGCAGTTAAAACAGGGCCCTTTGTATCTTCCCGAAGAGGCCTGCTGGCACATAAAATCCCTTTGTAAAATACAGGATGACGCTCAAAAAAAGCAGGAATATCTGTAAACGTTATCTCAGGCGTATGAGTAAAAGAGTGGCTGAAATCTACACCTAAATCTTTTAACATATTGTAACGCCATACTTCCATCCGAGGTGTGCTTGTAAGCGCACCAGAAAGAGCAGCAGAAAAAGCAATAGATTTTATCCCTTTATCCTGCAAGTGCTCAAGCAGAGATAAAACTTCTGTTTCTTCTAAAAGGTAATGCGAACTAGCTTCTGCAAGTAAGTTTAAGATCACATACTGCTGGGTTATTGTTAACCCATCCATAAGGGTCTTGTAGAGTTTTTTATGTAGCATAATATTGGGAAATTGTGCTGCCTTCTCGAAGGGAACCGTTAACGTTAAATCCACATCAAGAGCTACAAAAACCTCAGAAGGATCATACTCTTTTAAATTATTTTCTATTATTTCTTGAACGTTTTTCATGCTAGAAAGCCTAAGAATTTTTCCTTGAGAGGCAGAAAAAATAAAGAATATAAAAAATACCTAAATCCAAAATCTTTTCATAATCTTTTTTATCTAAAATACTTATAACCTTTTTAACATAAGGCCAAAGCCTAATCAAAAAATAGCTGTGAATTTTATTGCTTTTTGAGAAAGATTTTCTTAAAAAAGATTATGGTTAAAAGTCAGCATTCTTTCAATCCTTGTTTCCTTTATAAGCGCTAGCTTACTTCAGCGCTCTTTTTTGCTGTTTAATTTTTTATTCTAAACTTAACCATATAAGGAAACAAATTATGTCTACCATAACCTATGAAGACTTTGCACGCGTAGATTTACGCTCTGGTATTATTACAAAAGCAGAACCCTTTCCTCGTGCCAAAAATCCCTCTTACAAAGTATGGGTTGATTTTGGGCCAGAAATTGGGACCAAACAAACCTCTGCTCAAATTACAAAGCATTATAAAATAGAAGAGCTTACTGGCCGGCTTGTTGTTGGCTGTGTGAACCTAAGTCCCAGAAATATTGCTGGATTCATGTCTGAATTTCTTCTTGTAGGCTTTCCCGATGAGCAAGGCGCCGTGTGCCTTGCCACCGCCGATCCAAAGGTTCCAGTTGGAAAGAAATTATTTTAGTAGACTCTTTATATAAAATGCTCCTCTGTTAAATTTGTAGAGGAGTATTTTTATATTTAAAATTAATCTGTTTCATAAGATACTTAATTTATATTTTATGTAGGCAGGAAATATGTCTCCTGAAGATTTAAATTACTTTTTAAAAACATTTAAAAATAAAGAACCTTTATTTGTTTTCTTAACAGGCGCTTCTGGTGCTGGTAAAACCTTTCTAGCAACATCTTTAGAAGAAACCCTTGATCCAGAATTCGCCATAGTAGCCTTTTTTGATCGTATTGGCGTTCCCTCAACAGAGGAAATGATTAGAGATTTTGGTTCAGGTGAAAAATGGCAAGAAACCATGACACATAAATGGATTGAAAGGCTAGCCTCTGGCCCTTCAAAAAATATTATTATTTTAGAAGGCCAATTCAACCCACAGTTTGCCTTAGATGCATGTAAAAGACTTAATATCCAAAATTACATTCTTATAGATATCCATACGGTTCAAAATATCCGAGAAAACCGCCTCATCCATAATCGGAAACAACCTGAACTTGCTAATCCAACAATGGAAAACTGGGCTCAATTCTTAAAAAAGAAGACAGAAGAGCTAGGAGGCACCGTATTAGATAATTCCGAACCTGATCTACCATCTATACTTAATAGAGTATGCTACCTCATCAAAGAGATTGGTCCCCACCTTATCTAATCTCTGAACGTAATGGGATAACACTAAAAAGAATCTTACCAGTTTTTGTAAAGTTCTTATAAACTTTTAGTTCAACTAATCTACCTTAGAGGTTTTGTACTTCCATTCTAAGGTTTTCAACCTCTTGTTCTTTTGCTTGCAGTTCTTCGAATAATTTTTTGAGAATTCCCACCGCCTTAGCATACTCATCTAAATAATGTGAAGAGTATTGACTATATCTAGAATAAGGTTCATCTTTAAAGAAAAAGGCAAGAAAAATAATAATGCCTTTGAGACGGGGGAAGCTTTGGTAGACGAACAGATGTACCAGATATTAGAGAAACTTCGTTTAAGTCTGCGCCCTGAGAAAACTTATGCAGGAAGAAGCCAAAAAGGATTTAGTTTCCTTGGTTATGATATCATCCCTGAAAGTTTTTTTCCGAGCAAAAAGACCCAGGAAAAGGCAATTGAGCAAGCGAAGCGGCGCTATGCGCAAGGAGGCATAAAGCCCCTGCGCTGTATTCTGAGGTCAAGCCCGAGGACAAGCCTTAAATGCTGGAGAACCTGGTGTGCGGCTGGCTTACCTTTCAAAACTATTTCGCTTGATGATACGCTGCAACGCATTGAAACAACTGCTCTCTTATCAAGACGATCAAAACAAGAACAGAACCTTGTTGGGGGGACGAAGAGTTACAGGATGAGTACTTTCCTGTATCGTTCTTCCCATCACAAACTTTCTCCGAAGTGCTCTGTATTCGGAGAGATAAACAATAAGAAAGGAACCCAACTATGCGTACAAAATTCATCCAAATATCAGCTCTGACCTTACTTTTAAGTCTTGCTTACACCCCTGGACAACATGCTTCGGCCCAGTGCACTCCCGACGAGTGTAACTGGTTGTGCCGCGAAGACAATGGCGGTCGGGTGCCCCAAGCTTGTTACAATAACTGCATGGCTAACCCAGACCTGTGTCCAAATGGGTAAGTGTTAACTGCTTCTGTGTGTGCCCGCCTGGGGTTGGACTGCGTTCAGAGTCGGGCGAGCGCCACACGGACTCCCGGACGAGATGGCCGAAGGCTAGCTTCTGGGATCGCGCCTGGGTCGTGAAAGGGAGGATCAATATCTCTCCTCTCTTATCAAGTCGGACGCAACAAGAACAGAACCTTGTTGGGGGGACGAAGAGGTGCGGGATGGGTTCGTGCCAGTATCGCTCTGCCCATCACAAACCTTCTCCAAAGTGCTCAGTCTACGGAGATATATCCAATGCGAGAGGAAAACACGCATGCGTACAAAATTTCTCTAAACATCGGCTCTGACCTTGCTTTTAGGTCTTGCTTGCACCGCTGCATATCCGGCCTCGGCAGCAAACCTGAGCACAGAGAGTGAGGCTGAAGCTAATGCGAAGGTAGAGGGTGAGAGTCCAGCTCAAGCGGGAATCAACTGCGTGAAAGCCTGCAGGATCTCGCCCAGTGTTTGGAGCAGTGGAGGCTGCCGGAGCAATATCGTGAATACTGTGCGCTACCATGGGCCACAATAATAAGGGTCTGTCTCGGTGCATTTGAGACGGAAGCAACTACTGGTGACGCACTCTCTGCCAATAGTCCCCGAGCTGGTGTATGATGAGGTGTGGACCGGGCAAACAGGGGTACTGGGGTTAGGCTAGGTCGAAGCATGAGATACCATGTAAATATTGGTGGGCGCTGTAGGGATCGAACCTACGACCTACTGATTAAGAGTCAGCTGCTCTACCATCTGAGCTAAGCGCCCTCAAAAGGGTATGCTTTTCTATATCAAACCTTCACGACTTTTGTCGAGGTGATTTTTTAATAACAGTTTTTCAGAAAATTTTATCCCCTATGGTCAACCCTTTAAAATTTCAGTAAGATCACACCACAAAAATAAATATCCAAGCTAAGAGATTAAAGGAATACTTGGGATGGTAGATGTTGTTGTTCCTCGTCTAGGTGAATCTATCACTGAGGCTGTTGTTGCTCGATGGTTGAAGAATGTAGGAGATACTGTCTCTCAAGATGAAGCTCTTGCTGAACTTGAAACAGATAAAATTACAGTGGAAGTTGTTGCTCCTAAAGCAGGTGTTTTAGAAGAAATCATTGCACTCCAGGGCTCTACTCAACAAATAGGTGCAGTTTTGGGACGCATTAAAGAAGGAAAAAACACATCTTCCTCCCCTTCCCCTAACAAGCCTCAGCAAAAAGAAATGTCTATAAAAACACCTGACACATCTCCTAAAAAAGAAAAAAATTCTCCTCCTCCCCCTCAAAAACAAGAAGAAGCTCATAGAGACGAAGGCGAAAGACGCGTACCTATGAACACGTTAAGACGCCGTATTGCTGAAAGACTGAAAGAATCTCAAAACACCGCAGCTATGCTTACAACCTTTAATGAAATTGATATGAGCTTGGTCGTAGAGGCTCGGAAACGCTATCAAGAAGCTTTTGAGAAAAAATATAATATAAAACTCGGCTTTATGTCCTTTTTTGTAAAGGCTACTTTGCTTGCTCTAGAAGAGATGCCCATTCTTAATGCGCATATAGAGGAAGAAGATATTATCTATAAAGACTACTACAATATTGGCGTTGCTGTAGGCACAGACCAAGGACTCGTTGTTCCTGTTATAAAAGACGCTGACACCTTAAGTTTTGCGCAAATAGAGCAAGAAATCGCAACTCTCGCTAAAAAAGCCAGAGAAGGTAAATTATCTATGGAAGATCTTTCTAAAGGCACATTTACCATTACTAATGGAGGTGTCTATGGATCTCTTCTATCAACCCCCATTCTTAATCCCCCTCAATCCGGTATTTTAGGCCTCCATAAAATTCAAGACAGACCCATCGCTGTGCAAGGGAATGTTGTGATTCGCCCTATGATGTATGTCGCTCTCACCTATGATCACCGTCTCATTGACGGTAAGGATGCTGTAACATTCTTAGTGCGTATTAAAGAGGTTCTAGAAGACCCGGAGCGCTTATTTTTAGAGATATAGATGCAAGAGTATATTTTTTGCGTATCTCATGAAAATTCAAAAAAGCGCCTCGATGCTTTTTTAGCCAATCATATTCCAGAACTCTCTCGAACACGCTTAAAAAGCTTAATTGAAGAAGGGCATGTCACTTTAAATCAATCTCTTCTTTCTAATCCTGCTTATAAAGTAAAAGAAGGAGAAGTTTTTTCTGTTTATATTCCCCCTGCAGAAGAAATGACCCTTCAAGCTCAAGAGCTTCCTTTAAAAATTATCTATGAAGATGCTGATCTTTTGGTTCTTGATAAACCTGCAGGTCTTGTTGTGCACCCTGCCCCAGGAAATCCAGATCATACACTGGTAAACGCGCTTTTAGCACATTGTGGTTCTTCTTTATCCGGTATCGGGGGCGTTAAACGCCCTGGCATCGTGCATCGCCTAGATAAAGAAACAAGCGGTCTTATGGTTGTTGCTAAAACGGATCATGCTCATCAAGGTCTTTGCGAACAATTTAAAGATCATACTTTAGCCCGTACTTATAAAGCCTTTATCCGAGGGCATATTATTCCTCCCGCAGGGACCATAGAAGGCAATATTGACCGCTCTCATAAAGATCGTAAAAAAATGACGATTACGCGCGAACGTGGCCGTCCCGCTAAAACACACTATAAAACTCTAGAAAATTTTTGGGCCTCAGAAAAAAAGCCTTTGGCTAGTCTTATTGAATGTAAATTAGAGACAGGTCGAACCCATCAAATTCGATTGCATCTTGCCCATAAAGGACATTCTGTTTTAGGAGATACCGTATATGGCCACACTCCTAAAGAAAGCCCTTTAGGAAAGTTCCTTATTTCCTTAAACTGGAAGGAAGGACGTCAAGCTTTGCATGCATATGCTTTAACCTTTATCCACCCCACTACAGGAGAGACGCTTTCTTTCACAGCCTCTTTTCCTGAGGACTTAAAGAAACTCCATCAAGCTTTACTAACTTATTCAGGAGAATCCCCAAAAAGCAATCTTTGAGGAAGGTTTTGAAAGCTTTTTACAGAGCCATCTGGATTAAATTGGATTACCCACGTCCTATCAAACACTTTACCAGACCAAGGATCGGGAGGATTCTGGACACCAAACGCTTGAGCGATGGCAGGAATCTTAAAATGTTCCCAACAAATTAAAACATTCTTACCATCCAATTTAGGATCACTCATAATTTCCTTAACCATTTCTGCATAGTGATCACGCTTATAATTTGTATTTAAAGGAAGTCTTAAAGCTTCTGCTGTTGGAGCGCATGTCTCTATGGGGCGCATAGAATGACCATGAATGTTTCCCAACTCCATAGCGTACACAGCTACCGGAGGTCCATACTCCAAAAGCTCTTTTGTCCCCATGAAATAAGGAGCAAGAGCTGATGCCCGTTCAACACCTTTTTTATCTAAATAAATAGCCTTTTTATCTTTTGGCTTTTCTCCATGACGTACTATCATTACCTGCGAAGGTACTGCAAATAGCTCCTGGCACATACCCCAGCTTACTATCAAAAATAAGAAAAATATTTGTATTTTTTTAGACATTGGAAATTCCTCCCTTTTTTATTATCCTGCCATTTTTCCTTTTAAACATCTAGATATTCATTTACTACCTGGTACACCTTTGGTCGTAGAGTATTCAAAATGAAGAACTTCTCCTGGATGGATGCGAGAATAAATAGCATATGCAGCCTGAGCCGCTTCTGCGAAGCCTGTCAGAATAAGCTTTAGCTTTCCTGAATAAGTCGCAATATCTCCAATGGCATAAATCCCTGAAAGATTCGTCTCTGAAGTAGCCTGCGTAATGGAAATATGATTTTTATCTAAGCCCAAACCCCAAGAAGCAATGGGCCCTAAATTCATAGAAAGACCAAAGAATGGCAAAAAAACATCTGCCGGAAGAGACTTAATATTCCCATCCAGATCTTGAACAGAAACTGCTGTAAGCTGTCCTGTTTTAACATCTCCTTCCAAAGAATAAGGCTGATAAGGGACAACCAGATCTATCAAACCTTGAAACGCTAACGCCTCCAAACGCGCTACAGACTCAGGAGCTCCTCTAAATTTAGGACGCCTATGAACCATATAAATTTTTTCTGCAATCTCTGCTAAAGAAAGGGCCCAGTCTAAAGCCGAGTCTCCTCCTCCTGCTATAACAATTCTTTTGCCACGAAAATCTTCTCGCCGACGAACCATATAAAATATACTTTTCCCCTCATAGGCTTCCAAATTTTCTAACGGGGGGCGATTCGGCCCAAAAGCCCCTACTCCTGCCGCTATAATAATAGCTTTTGCAATAAAACTTGTTCCCTTTGAGGTTTCTATCAACCAAGTTAAAACTTCTCCTTTTTCGCCATAAGAATAAGGAGCAATTGTTGTTACCTGTTGACCCAAGTGATAAACGGGCTCAAATGCCTTAGCCTGTTCCTCTAAATTCTTAATTAGGTCTGCTCCAATGATAGTAGGATGTGCGGGAATATCATAAATGGGCTTCTCAGGATAAAGAGCGGTACATTGTCCACCCACCATGTCGAGAGCGTCTATGACATGGCACTTCATTTTAAGCATACCACATTCAAAAATAGCAAAAAGCCCAACTGGACCAGCCCCGATAATAACTACATCTGTGTGAATTGAATCTGAAGAAGATACCATATAAGCAGAACACCTTGTATAATTCTTTTTAAAAAGGTAGAAAAAGCTACCAATCACCATAAGATTTTGTCGAAATTGACTTTATACTGATTTTACATGAAGTTACAAATAGGAAATTCTAAAAATATCTCTTCTTTAGAAGAGACTCAAAAATTAGCTGAAAAGCTTGCCCCCTATTTACAAAAGGGGGACTGTATTGCGTTATCTGGTGATTTGGGAGCTGGGAAAACAACTTTTGCACGTTTTTTATTAAATGCTCTTAACCCAGCCATTGAAGAAGTACCAAGCCCCACATTTACCCTTGTGCAAGTATATGAAGCTCCTCACGCTTCTATTTCCCATTTTGATTGTTACCGTCTCAAGAGTACAGAAGATTTAATAGAACTTGGGTTTCAAGAAGCTCACCAAGAAGGTATCATTCTTTTAGAATGGCCAGAAAAAGTTGAGTCCTTCCTATCAGAAAATACTTTATGGATTTATTTCATACACACAGAAAAAGAAAACAGTAGAAAAATTACCCTCATGGGAAATACCACCTGGCAAAAAAGGTTGTCCTCTCTATGAAGATTTCTCCTAAACGCTTTCAAGAAGGGAATTCTTTTTTAGAAAACGCAGGCTGGAAACAAGCCCAAAGAGAGTTTCTAACGCATGATGCCTCCTTTAGACATTACGAACGTATAATTCAAAGGGAGGAATCTGATCTTCCTCAGAGTGCTATCTTAATGGATGCTCATCCTCAATGGGAAAAGTTAGATTCTTTTATAAAGATTGCCCAATTTTTAAAAAATAAAGGCGTCTGCACCCCTACTATTTATGCGGCAGATCGTCAAAAAGGCTTTATTCTCTTAGAAGACTTTGGAGATGAAACCTTTACAAAAGCCCTTCTTTCAGGAAAGCACCAAAAAGATCTTTATACGAAAGCCATAGATATTCTTAGTTATCTTCATAAAACGGTGTCTGATAAAGAGCTAACTTCATTAGAAATTTCAAAATATACCCCAAAAGATACTCTCCAAGAAGTTTTATTATTCTTTGATTGGTACATTCCTGGAGTTTTGGGCCAGCCTCTTTCTTCCTCTAAAATAGAAGAATTTTCGCACCTTTTTCACACACTTTATAAAGAGATAGCTGATTTTCCCACTTCTTTTGCTTTAAGAGATTATCATGTGGATAATCTGATGGTTTTGCCAGATACACACTATACAGGCCTTCTCGATTTCCAAGATGCCATACAAGCACCTTTAGTATACGATCTTGTATCCTTATTAGAAGATGCACGCCAAGACATTACTGAGGACTTGGCTCAAGAACTTCTTTCCCATTACAAAAATTCCTTTTCTATTCCTCCATGGAGAAACGACGAAGTCTTTTCAAAAGCTTATGTCTTTTGGGGCTTACAACGTAACCTAAGAATCTTAGGTGTTTTTACACGCCTTGCTTTTCGAGACAAAAAGAAAAGATATCTGAATTATATTCCTCGACTTTGGTCTTGGGTAGAAAAAGATCTTTCTCATCCCTTTTTAGAACCTCTACGTTCTTATTTTAGAGAGATTCTTCCTAAAAAAAATCGCTCTCTCCCTTCTCCATTTTGGCCAGATCAATTTATTATTTTAGGCGCAGGATTAGGAAAACGTATGCGACCTTTAACTGACGAAACACCAAAACCTCTTCTTTCTTTTCAGCACGATACGCTCCTAGGATTTGCTCTAAAACAAGTTGAATCTATGTCTCCTGCTCAAGTAGCAATTAATAGTCATTATCTAGCAGAGCAAGTTAAAGACTATATAAAGAAAAAAGCTCTTTTTTTCCCCTTCTCTACAATTTTGACTTATGAATCTCCCTTGTTAGAAACGGGAGGAGGAGTCGCCTCTATCCTTCCTTATTTCAATAAACAAGATTCCTTTTTTGTGATGGCGAGTGATCTTATTTGGACAGATCTAATAGAGTCCCCTCTTTTACAATTGGCGCGTAAGTTCAATCCTGAGCAAATGGATGCTTTACTCGTGATCACCCCTACTGTTTCTCAAGGAGCTTTTCAAATTCATGGATACACAGGACCAGGGGATTTCTTTTTAGAAGAAGACAGTAGGCTGCGTTTTCGGGAGCAGGAAAAAACAGCCACTTATGTTTTTCCTTCTCTACAGATTCTTCACCCTCGTTTATTTGAAGGAGAAGATATCCGCCCCTTTTCTTTGGTAGAGATATATAAAAAAGCTCAAAAACAAGGAAGACTTTTTGGTCTCTTAATAGAAGAAGGAACCTGGTTCCATGTAGGAACGCCCGAAGCCTATGAAACTCTCCAAAACTATACCTCATAAAGAAGGAAAAAAAGCTTTTATCTCTTCTAAAATCTGAGGAATCTGTGAAGGATGGTACCTTTCTCTTATAGTAAGATGGGGGTCTAAGCGATTTCTAAACCAAGTACTCTGCCGTTT
>CAYUAL010000026.1:0-14187 GCA_964442815.1 uncultured Alphaproteobacteria bacterium
AGTTTTTTCTCAACAAAGTGTCTTACCACTCCTGCTGTTCCTTCAGGTCTTAAAACAATAGCATCTTGCTCCTCAGCGCGTTTCTCTAAGTAAAACATCTCTTTGCGGACAATATCCGATGTTTCCCCTAATGTATGAAGAAAAAGGGATTCATATTCTAAAAGAGGGGTA
The DNA here is from genome assembly GCA_964442815.1 of uncultured Alphaproteobacteria bacterium. GTDB lineage: Bacteria > Pseudomonadota > Alphaproteobacteria > 16-39-46 > 16-39-46 > CAYUAL01. The sequence goes on from CAYUAL010000026.1 coordinate 172, forward strand.
TCCACTTGCCTATACCCAAAGAGGGAAGAACAAGCATGAGCTTGACCTATAATATAATTATGAAGGGAGGAAGGTTCTCCAACTAAGTCGTGTGTTCCACGAACAAGGCGCATGGGTGAAGCTTTTCAGTTAGTAAGATTGATTAACAAGGAAGAGACTGTTTCTTCTAAATAAGACTTATTTTTAAGAGTCTTCTTCAGGAACTTCAAGTGGTTTTTTAAAATCCTCACTTGTTTCAGAAAAATTATTTTCAAGAGAGGAGGGAGATGATGAGAGAGAGTAGGTGGAAGAGGGCAGAGAGTTTTCTTCAGAAGGAGGTAAGGATACAGGAGCAGGCGAAAAAGATTCTTTAAAATATAGCCAACTAATAAGCGCAGTACTTATGAGCAAGATTCCTATAATATAATTCAAAAAAGAAGGAAGACTTTTTTGGGGAACAGAGGCAGGCAGCATATACGGGGTGATTTCAAAATCTTGAGAATCCTCTTTTCGGTATTCTTTTAATACCGCTTCTTCATCTAGGCCTAAAAAATGAGCGTAACTTCGAATAAATCCTACTGTATACACGCGTTCAGGAAGATTATGCTTTGTGCCTTCTTCAATAGCTTTTAGGAAAGCTTGGCGAATACATAATTGTTGGGAGACTTGTTTAAGAGATATATTCTTATCTTCGCGATACCGTTTGAGGAGACTTCCAACCCGACTCTTAGGTGGTAGTGGAGGGGTAGGAGGAGCAGGCGGGATTAGCTCACTGGAGTCCGTAAGGGTGAGAGATTCTTGTTTTGCAGTTTGTTTTTTTCCCATTAAATGCTCCTCTACAACCTTATCCCCTTTTTATGAATTAATTTTGTAGTATAGGATAACTATTTTCAAGAGCATACGCTAGTATTTTTTCACGTATTGAAGATGAGGACTCTAAAAGAAGGCTTTTAATATAAGATTGTACTTTTTTGACTTCAATATGAGGAATCATATTTTTAATAGAAAGATAAGAAGGGCTATTGAGAGATAGCTTGGTATATCCTAGCCCTAGCAGGGTAAGAGCTGCTATTGGGTGACTTGCCATCTCTCCACATAGACTAAGGGGAATATTATAAGAGGAAGTAGTTGTTTGAATAAAATCAAGAAGACGAAGAAAAGAGGTATTAAGCGTATCATAGCGATCAGAAACCAGGGGATTTCCTCTATCACAGGCGTGGAAGAATTGAAATAAATCATTACTGCCAACAGATATAAAATCTACCATTTGAGCAACAGCTGGCAAATTCCAAACAAGAGAAGGAATTTCTAAGGTAATACCTATTTTTAAGGAAGAAGGAAGCGGCTTCTTAAGTTCTTTTTCTCGATCTATTTCTAATTCAACATATTTTTTGGCTGTTTCAATCTCAGAAATGTCGCTTATCATAGGAAACATAATATAAAGTTCTTGATCCTGAGAAGCACGAAGGAGCGCACGAATTTGCTGTCTAAAGATAGAAGGCCGGTCAAGGCCAATCCGAATAGCACGCCAGCCCATGAGGGGATTTTGATCCTTAGGTAAATCGAAATAAGGGAGAAGCTTATCTCCCCCTATATCAAGAGTTCTGAAAATAACGGGTTTTCCTTGGGCATCTTGGAGGACTTTTTTATATATTTTTATTTGAGTAGCAACATTAGGATACTCTCCTTGAAGCATAAAAGGTATCTCTGTGCGAAAAAGTCCAATCCCTCTGGCTCGTAGAGAATGCATGTGGATAATATCTAAGGATAATCCAGCATTTAAATAGAGTTCTATTTTTACTCCGTCTTTTGATACCATAATGCCTTCTTCAGGAGAGGGGGCTGCATAAGGAAGGCGTAAAGAGGTTTCTTCATTATGTTGGAGCTCTTGTGTGAGAAGAGAAATTTCTTGGGCATATGCTTTTTGAATGGAAGAAGCCGGATTAATAAGAAGAATGCCGCTTGTTGCATCTAATACAATCGTTTCTCCTTCCTTAACACTTTCAAAAAGATTAGGAGTCCATCCTAATAAAGGCACACCTAAAGAACGTGCTAAAATAGTAATATGTGCTGTAGCAGAGCCTTCTTCTAAGACAATGCCTTTAAGATGAGGAGAATAGTGTTCTAAAAGCTCTGCGGGACCTAGGCTCTTTGCAAATAATATAACATCTTCTTTATATCTCTGGGGCTTAGAAAGGCTTTTATCTCCATTTAAAACACGTATGAGTCGATGGGTAAGGTCTTCAAAGTCGTATAACAGTTCTATAAACAGAGGGTCATGCGCAGATAACATGTTTTGACGCATGTCATTGTAGACTTTTTGAAGTGCGGCTTCGGCCGTAAAACCTGACTCAATAGCTGCGTGAAGACGACTAAGCCATCCAGAATCTTTCGAGAACATACGATAGGACTCTAAAATATCATGGGGAGCATCTTCATTCCCATGATCGGGACGAGGGGGTATCTTGTGTAATAAAGAGTCGCACTTTGCAGAAAGAAGACTTAGATTTTTATCAAGAGCAGAAGAGGCATCTTTTAAGCGTTGATGTTCAAGAGCTTTATTTTCTGTTAAAGCAGGATGCAAATAGAGAGTTGGAGAATAAAATAGAGCTTTTCCTACTGCAATGCCAGGCGCAAGAGGGATACCGACTAAACGGCTTGGATGATCTTTTATATCAAAAGAATGTGGCTCTTCTTTAAAGGGAACGCTTCGTAATTTTTTTTGAGAAAAAGTAGGGACTATTTTATGTACTACGATTTCTGAGATAACTATAGAAGCCATTTCAAGAATATCTATTTCTTCTTCGTGAAAAACACGTGGGTGTCGGGTTTGGAGAGAAAGAACACCAACTGTTTTTCCTCCATATAAGAGAGGAATACCAAGAAGGGTACTGGAACGGTCTTCTTCTAAAGAAGGATTTGCTAAAAGAGAGGAATATGCATGGGGCTCTTCTAAGGTCAAAGTTTTTTTCAGTCGTACAACTTCTCCTATAAACCCTTCCCCAACTTTTAGAGAAGATTTTTCTATTATGTCTGTATGTAAACCTTTGGAGGAATAAAGAAGAAGTTCGTCTTTTTGCCTAGGATGGACAATATAAATAGAGGCAACGTCTACCGAAAAAGCTGAAGAAAAAAGCCATAAAAGGCGATCCAGTTTTTTAACAGGAGAGGCAGATCCCGCCATTATATCTGTCATAAGACGGGTTAAACGATGCGCTTTCGATTTAGTAGGCACAAACTCTCCTTTAGATTAAAAAGGTTTTATAATATCAAATGTAATGATGATCCTGTCTTTTATAGTTATACAATGTTTTAAATTAATGGGGTAGTGAAAATTAAAAATATTCTTATGCTTTAAAGTACATGCCCTAAGTAGAATTATATCTTATAGATAAGGATATGACGCTTCTTTCCAGAAGAAAGCTTAATTAAGCCTGCAGGAGTAAAGTCATTGGAGGTAACAAGGCGTGTTTCTGAATCAACGACTATATCATTAAGGCGAGCACCTTTACCCTGAATAAGACGACGGGCCTCTCCTTTGCTAGAAGCAAGGCCGCTTGTTACAAACAGGTCGACAAGAGGAAGTCCTTTGTCTATTTCTGATGCAGATATTTCTATGACAGGCAAAGAGGGACTGGTTTGAAGAGTTCCAGATGTATCTCGTCCTAGTATGGTAATATCAGAAACATCTTGGGGAGCTTCAAACAAAGCTTCTGCAGTTTTGCGTGCTTGCTCTACAGCTTGTGATCCGTGAGCAAGGCGTGTTGCCTCGTCGGCAAGAATTTTTTTAGCTTCGTTAAGTTCTTCTCCTGACTCTTGTGTATATTGTGCAATCTCAGATAAGGAAAGATCTGTAAAAAGATGCAAAAAGCGTTTTACGTCTGCATCTTCTGTGTTGCGCCAAAATTGCCAGTAGTCAAAGGTAGACAAAAGCTCTTCTTTAAGCCATACAGCTCCTTGGGCGGTTTTTCCCATTTTTGCTCCAGAAGAGGTTGTAATAAGAGGAAAAGTCATTCCATAAACTTGTTTTCCAAGAGCTTTATGAACAAGATCAATACCCATAATGATATTACCCCATTGGTCTGCGCCACCTACTTCGGCTAAGCAGTGTTCTTTTTTAAAAAGATGGAGAAAATCATAAGCTTGTAAAATCATATAGTTAAATTCTATAAAAGAAAGAGGTTGCTCTCGCTCAAGGCGTCCTTTTATAGATTCCATGGTAAGCATTCTATTTATCGTAAAATATTTTCCATAATCTCTTAAAAATTCAATATAATTCAAAGACTTAAGCCAATCGTCATTATTGACGAAAAGGGCTTCTCCAAGAGCTTCTCCAAATTTAATATATCGAGAGAAAATTTCTTGGATGCTTTCAAGATTTTCTTGAATTTGGTCATCCGTTAAAAGTTTGCGAAGTTCTGTTTTTCCCGAAGGATCTCCAATTTTTGTAGTGCCGCCTCCCATTAAAATAATAGGTCTAAGGCCATGTTTTTGTGCAAGGCGTGCAAACATGATGGGGACTAAGTTTCCCACATGTAAGCTTTTTGCCGTTGCATCAAATCCTACGTAAAAGGTAACATTTTCCTTTAAACATAAGGCATCAAGACCTTCTAGGTCTGTGCATTGATACAGAAATCCTCGTTCAATGGCCTCTTTTAAAAAGGGAGAAGAAGGCACGTATGTCATTAACTCTTATCCTTCTAAAAAATTTAAAATCTGACATAAGTCTTAAAACCTTTATCATATCACGATTTGAAAACAAGTCCGTTTTTATGATTTGTATAAGTTCTTTAAGCTTATGTTCTGGAGATTTCTTTTCTTTGCTATAAGAAAATTTAAAAAACGCAAAGCTAACTAAAACTTGCTTTTTAAGAAGATAGTAGAGTAGATTCACTCCTATTGTGAAGGTAAATATTACGTTTTAATCATGGCCGTGTCTTCTTCTCCGTTCTTTCCGCTTTCTCCTATTAAAATAGGAAATATTTCTATCGAAACGCCTATTTTTTTAGCTCCTATGTCAGGTGTAACGGATCTCCCTTTTCGCAGAATTGTTAAAAAATATGGAGCAGGCCTTGTTATTTCGGAGATGATTGCAAGTGAAGCAATGATTCGTGAAACACGGCAAGCTATGCAAAAGTGTGCGCATGCCATAGAGGAGTTTCCTATGGCAGTGCAGTTAGCAGGATGTGAGCCGCATGTTATGGGAGAAGCAGCTAAGCTTAACGTAGATCGGGGAGCTCAAATCATTGATATAAATATGGGATGTCCTGTAAAAAAGGTTGTTAACGGGCATGCAGGATCAGCTCTTATGCGAGATGAGATCCATGCAGGACGGATCATGGAAGCAACTGTTAAAGCTGTAAATGTTCCTGTTACACTAAAAATGCGTATGGGATGGGATGATAATTCTTTAAATGCACCAAAATTAGCTAAAATTGCGCAAGAGTCGGGCATTCAAATGGTGACTATCCATGGAAGAACACGATGCCAGCTTTATAATGGAAAAGCCAATTGGTCTTTTATTCGTCAAGTAAAAGAGGCTGTTACTATCCCTGTAATCGGAAATGGCGATGTAAAAATAGAGGAAGATGCTCTCGCTCTTTTGCAAGAATCTGGAGCGGATGGAGTGATGATAGGAAGAGGTATGTATGGACGTCCCTGGTTTATTCATCAAGTAATGAACTTCTTACGCACGGGCGAGAAAATAGGGGATCCTTCTCTTGAAGAACAAAAAAAAGGTATTTACGACCATTTCCAGGAAATGATAGAGCATTACGGAGAACATACAGGCGTTCGTATGGCACGTAAGCATATGGGATGGTATAGTAAAGGCCTTCCTAATTCTGCAGAGTTTCGAGTAGCAGTAAATTCTTGCGAGTCAGCTGCAGAGGTTGTAAAATGCTTGGATCGATTCTATATTCCTCTTGTGGAAAATACTATTTCAGCATAATTGTTTTAACAATAGTGATTAAAGTATGAATGGCACACACTTCTGATTCTTTCTCTTTAGGGACTTGTCTTTCTCAAACAATTAGAGAGCATTTACAGCCTTATTTAGCTTCTTTAAAACATACAACTCTAAAAGGGAATCTTTATGCTCTAGTTTTAGAGCAGGTAGAGAAGCCTCTTTTAGAAGAAGTTATGGTTTTGACACAAGGAAATCAATCTTTAGCTGCGGAAGTCTTAGGTATTAATAGAAATACTTTGCGGAAAAAATTAAAGGATCTTAATTTATTATAAGAAAGAAGGTTAGTTATAAATAGGGTGTTTAAGCGTTTCTTTTCTTTTTTTATCTTTTCTAAAGATCGCATTCTTATCTTCCTTTTAGGAGGAATGGCTCTTTTTTGTGGAATTTTAACATATATAGCTTTAAGCCATACAGAACTTTTAAACTTTAGTACCCCTAACCTTTTTGTATTACTTCTTATAGACCTGCTTCTTCTCCTTTGTTTAGTTATAGTTATTGCTAAGCGTATAAGGAATTTATGGGTAGAGCATAAAAAAGGATTGGCAGGCTCTCGTTTGCATGTTCGCTTTGTTGTGCTTTTTGGCGTTGTAACAGCTATTCCGGCTATTCTTCTGGCTATTTTTTCAGCTTTTTTCTTTCATTTTGGGATTGAAGCTTGGTTTAATAAGCAAGTTAAGACAGTGTTATCCGAATCTTTAGCTGTGGCGCAATCATATCTTGAAGAGCATAAAAGATCTATCGTATCAGATATTGGGCTTATGTCTCGGGATTTAGGAAGAGAGCTTCCAAATTTAACCAATGATCTAGAAAAGTTTAATCATTATCTTACGATTATGTCAGCTTTGAGGTCATTAAAAGAAGCTATTGTTTTTGATGAGAATAGGGTTGTTTTAGCTAAATCTAATAGAACATTTACGTTAGAGTTAGAGCCGCCCCCTCTTGAAGCCATAGAAGCGGCTAAAAAGGGAGAGGTGCCAGTTCTAGCCAGTGAAAATGCAGATAAAGTAAGGGCTCTTATTCGTGTAGATAGTTCGAATCCTTTTCAAGGTCCTTATTATCTTTATGTAGGACGATATGTAGATCCTCAAGTTATCAATCGTTTGGAAAAAGTAGAAGGAGCCGTATCGGATTTTGATGCTCTTGAAGAAAAACAATATTCAATACAAGTCACCTTTATGCTTATTTTTGGTGTTGTCGCTTTATTGCTTCTTTTGGCGGCTATAGGTATTGGAATATTGCTTGCGAGTCAGCTCGTGCGGCCTATTGGCAGATTAATAGACGCTGCTCAGCAGATAGGGCAAGGTAATCTTCGTGTAAGATTACCTGAAAAAGTATCTAATAAAAAAGAAGACGAATTGTCAGCTTTAAGCCATGCCTTTAACGTAATGACTGAGCAATTAGAATACCAACAAGCACAGCTAAAAGACGCAGCTAAGCAGATTGAAAGAAGACAACAGTTTACAGAGTCCGTTTTATCCGGTGTGACTGCAGGTGTTATTGGGTTGGATTCTAGAGGAAATATTCATTTGCCTAATAAGTCGGCTTCGATGCTTTTGGGGATAGATCTTGAGAAAAGAATAGGCTCTTCCTTAATTGAAGTATTTCCTGAAATACAAGAGCTTTTTTATAAAGCACATGAAAAAGGGGAGACTGAAGAAGGGGGGCATACCAGAAGCGTAGAATCCCAAATAAATATTATATCTCAAGGCCATACCCGTACTTTTTTAGTACGAATAACGCGGGAGCAAAATAAAAAAGAAGAGATTAGAGGTTTTGTTGTGACTTTTGATGATATGACAGAACAGTTATCGGATCAAAGGAAAGCTGCTTGGTCTGATGTTGCTCGTCGTATTGCTCATTAAATAAAAAATCCTTTAACACCTATCCAGCTTTCTACTGAGAGGCTAAGACGTAAGTATCTTCCTCAAATTACGCAAGACCAAGAAAGCTATGTGAGGTGTTTAGATACTATTATGAGGCAGGTGGAAACTATTCGTTTGCTTGTAGTGGAGTTTTCTTCCTTTGCTCGTATGCCAGCACCTGAAATTAAAAAAGAAAATTTATCTCAGTTATGTGAACAGGCTCTCCTTCTTCAGCAAAATGCTCATCCTGATATAATATATGAGTTACATATGCCAACTAAACCTGTTTACTTTAACTGCGATGCTGCTCAACTCTCTCAGACATTAATAAATTTATTACAAAATGCAGCCGATGCTATCCATGAAAAAGAAGAAATGGACCATAAAGAAGATAAAGAGACTATAATCTTAGAACTTGAAGAAACAAAAGAAGCCATTTTATTACAGATTTTTGATACAGGCAAAGGATTGCCCAAAGCAGGAAGAGAAAGATTAACAGAACCTTATTATACAACACGTGCTAAAGGAACAGGGTTAGGACTTGCTATTGTGAAGAAGATTGTACAAGATCACAAAGGAACGTTATCTTTAAAAGATCGGGAAGATGCAAAAGGAACACATGTCACTCTTTATTTCTCGAAGAACTAGCTTTATAGTGGATGGGGATTTTAAATTCTTTATAGAGAATATTTTATTATAGGAAGGTTACGCTCTACATGGCACATGAAATTTTAATTGTCGATGATGAAGCAGACATAAGAAATCTTATATCAGATACTCTTCAAGATGAAGGGTATATTCCTCAGTTAGCTGCAGATGGGGCAACAGCCATAGAGATGATTAAATCACGTAGACCAAGTCTTGTGATTTTGGACATATGGCTCAACGATAGTCGTTTTGACGGCATTGAGTTATTAGACGTAGTTAAAAAAGACCATCCTTTAGTACCTGTTATTATGATTAGTGGACATGGTACTATTGAAACTGCTGTAAAAGCTTTTCAAAAGGGAGCATATGATTTTATTGAGAAACCTTTTACAACTGAACGTCTTCTTTTGGTTATAAAACGAGCGTTAGAAGCTGCAGAATTAAAACGTCAAAATCAAGATCTAAAAAATCGGATTTTTGAATCGGATGAATTTGTAGGCAATTCTCAAATTGCGCAACACATACGTTCTACCGTGGCAAGGGTAGCTCCAACTAATAGTCGTCTTGTTATTACAGGCCCCATTGGTTCGGGGAAAGAGCTTATTGCTCGTTTAATTCATAAACACTCTCGAAGAGCTGATGGTCCTTTTATTGTTATGGATTGCCGCGGGCATACGCCTGCTTCCTTTGAAGAAATGTTACTAGGACGAGAAGGAGATAGAGCTACACCTCTTGTACCTTCTAAAGTAGGTGTTTTAGAAGAAGCGCATAATGGGACGTTGTTTCTAAATCATCTTTCAGAAATGCCTTATGAATCTCAGTCTAAGTTAGTGCGTATTTTACATGATCTCACCTTTGAAAGACTAAAAGGAAGTAAAAAGATAAAAGTAGATGTACGCATTATTGGGGGGACAGCCCAAGATATTGAATCTTTAATAAAAGAGGGACGATTTAAAGAGGACCTTTTTTATCGTTTAGCTGTTGTGGGTTTGAAAGTTCCTCCGCTAGCTCAAAGACCAGAAGACATTCTTCCTTTAATGGAATATTTTATAAAAAAGATGACGTCTAATATGGAACAGAGTATTCCAAGACAATTTACAGAAGAAGCAAAAAGCCGCTTGCAAACGTATTCCTGGGCAGGGAATGTAAGACAAATCCGCAATGTAGCGGAATGGATCCTCCTTGTAACACAAGACAATTTCGATAAACCAATAGAAGCTGATGTTTTGCCACCCGAGATTACTACAGGGGCTCCTTCTATTCTTTCCTTAGAGGGAGGAGAAGAGCTTTTGAAGCTACCATTACGGGATGCGCGAGAAGTTTTTGAAAGGCAATATCTTGCTTCTCAGATTGTGCGGTTTGGTGGAAACATATCCAAAACGGCAGAATTCGTAGAAATGGAGCGTTCTGCTCTCCATAGAAAACTTCGCTCTTTAGGAATAGGAGGAAGCGAGAGAGTTTCTTCCGATAAAAAAGAGCAAGAAGAAAATAAGCAAGATGAAAAAACGTCTTTTGTAAAAAAAGCTGTTGGAGAATAAGGAAAACCTATCCTTTTAAGGAATAAGCCGTGAAAGTTATCATTTGTGATGCGGGCATGATAGGGAGCGGTATTGCTAAATATCTTTCCCAAGAAAATACAGATGTTGTTGTTATTGATCCGGATGAGAACCTTTTACGTAGGATATCTTATACATTAGATATTCTAACAGTAGTAGGGTGTCCAACTCATCCTGATGTTCTAGAGCGTGCCGGTGTTAGGGAAGCACAACTTATTATTGCGTCTACATCTTCTGATGAAGTTAACATGATGGCATGTCAAGTGGCTCATTGTCTTTTTGAGGTGCCCTTAAAGATTGCTTATGTAAAAAGTAGTGTATATTTCAAAAACAGTTGGTCTAAGCTTTTTAATACCCAGGCGATTGCAGTGGATGTGTTAATTTCTCCAGAAAGAGAAGTAGCAAAAGCAATTGCTCGTACCCTTCAAGTTCCAGGCGCGTTTGATCTCATTCCTTTAGCAGACAATAAAATATATGTGGTAGGGGTTCGATGTAATGTTCAGTGTCCGATGGCATTTACGCCTATTCGTCAGTTAACAAACCTTTTTCCTGATTTAAATATTAGTATTTTGGCCATTTTACGAGGAGATCAAGTTATCCTACCTAATGGTGAAGAGCAAATGCTTCCAGGGGATGATATATATTTTCTTGCAGAAAAAGAACATGTTGTTCGTGCAATGCAGATTTTTGGTTATAAACAAAAAACTTCTCGGCATATTTTAATTCTAGGAGCAGGAAATATAGGTGTGAGCTTAGCAATGCTTTTGGAAGAAGAAGATCCTACTCTTACTGTAAAGATTATTGAGAATACAAAAGAGCGTGCCACAAAAGCTGCTCAGCTGTTGGAAAAAGGGGTCGTTTTATATGGAGATGCTTTGGATAGCCAACTTTTGATAGAAGCAAATGTTCAAAATACGGAATCTGTCGTGGCAGTAACAGATGATAACGAGGTAAATATTTTGGCTTCTCTTTTAGCCAAACGAAATGGAGCCCAACAAGCAATTACACTTATTAATAACCCTACTTATACGCCTCTTGTAACTCCATTAGGCATAGATGCAGTAATTTCTCCAAGAGACATCACCATTTCTTCTATTTTGCACCATGTACGACGAGGACGCATTCGATCCATTTTTTCTCTTCGGGAAGGGCTTGGAGAAATTATTGAGGCAGAAATTTTAGAAAGCTCTCCTATAGTAGGAAATACTATAAATTATTTGAATAATTCAAAGAACTTAATCGTTGGTGCAGTTATTCGAGAAGAACAAGTTGTTATAGCAAACGATGGTCTTATACTCCGAGCGAGGGATTTAGTTATACTTTTTACTCTTTCTTCTGCTATTCAAGAGGTAGAAGAATTATTTTCCTCGAAAGGGGAGTATTTTTAGTTAAAAGAGATGTCTAATACGTTGGATTCCACCTTTTCTCACTTGCCAAAAGCTCTTTTATTTGATTGGGATGGCGTTTTTGTTTCTGATGAACATCATATTTATGAAAGCCTCAGAGATACTTTCACGCATTTTAATAAGGTACATCCAACTAAACAAGAAGTGCTGGAAAAGTTTGCTTTGTCTACACGAGATTCTTTTCCTTTCTATTTTGGGAACCAAAGCGAAGAAGCCCGTAAATATTATTATAATCTTCATTCTCAAAAACCTATGAGTCGTTTAAAAGAGACGGAAGGAAGCAAAGATTTACTAAAATTCCTTCAAGAAAAAAAGATCTATACGGCCGTAGTAAGTAATAAGAGAGGAGATATCTTAAGAGAAGAGGCAGAATATTTAGAGCTGTCTCATTTTTTCGCGTGTATTATAGGGTCAATGGACGCTCCACGTGATAAACCACACCCCGATCCAGTATTCATGGCTTTGGAAGGGAGTGGATACCATCCAAATTCCCATCCTATCTGGTTTTTAGGTGATAGAGATATAGATATGCTGTGCGCACAGGCTTCGAGATGTGTGCCTGTTGAAGTAATGTTAACTTATTCAAAGATCCAAGCGTCCTGTCCTTATCAGCCAAAGTTAAGAATTACGTCTTTTCAAGATCTTATAAAAATATTGAAATAATGACCATTTTTTGGTAAATTTTAGTTAGGTGTTTGAATTATTCAAAATATTCTATTTACCGCATTTTAAGTAGTTTTCCCCCTACAAATATTGGGGAATGCCGCAAACCAACAAACTTAATAAAGGGGCACATAATTATGTCGTCAGAAAAAACAAATCTACAAGATGTATTTCTAAATTATCTTAGAAAAAATAAAGTCGCTGTCACTGTTTTCTTAGTAAACGGTATAAAATTACAAGGGGTGATAGTTAGCTTTGATAACTTCTGTTTGCAGTTGCGCAGAGATGGTGTATCTCAGCTTGTGTATAAGCATGCTATTTCTACTATTATGCCTTCAGATCCGGTGCAATTATACGATCCTACGGGAGAGAATAATCTAGATGATCCTCAAGATACTGAGAAGAAAGCATAGTTTCTTTGTCTTCTCATTCTTCTAAAACATCTTTAATTTCTCATGAGCCCGAAGAAACTCTTCTTCGGGCTTTTGTTTTTCATCCTCTTTTACCCCCTTCTTTGACAGAAAAACGAGAAGGAGAGCATAATTCTCTTCTTTTTTCTCGTTCAGATGCTCAAAAGTTAGAAGAAGCATTAAATCTTTCTAAATCCCTTTCTATCAAAGTGGTTGGAGGGGAATTTATTCGTGTTTCTAAAATTCGTCCCAGTACTCTTATTGGGAAAGGTGCTCTTGATTCATGGGGGGCTTTTTTAAAAGAACAATCTATTCGTTTAGTTGTTATGGATACAATGTTGAGCCCTATTCAGCAGCGTAATTTAGAAAGAACTTGGAAAGTAAAAGTTCTCGATCGAACTGGGCTTATATTGGAGATTTTTGCTTCTCGTGCGCAGACGCGAGAAGGAAGTTTACAAGTAGAATTAGCATCCTTAAAATATCAAAGGTCTCGACTCGTTAAAACTTGGACGCACTTGGAAAGGCAGCGAGGAGGATTCGGATTTTTGGCAGGTCCAGGGGAAACTCAGTTGGAGATGGATAAACGGATTCTAGAAACACGTATCAAAAAAATAGAACGAGATCTTGAAAAAGTAAAAAAAACGCGTGCCCTCCATCGAAAAGCCCGAACACAAGTGCCTTTTCCAGTTGTTGCACTTGTAGGATATACAAATGCTGGAAAATCTACACTTTTTAATAGGTTAACGAAAGCAGATGTGTATGTGAAAGATCAATTATTTGCAACATTAGATCCTACATTACGTCGCATAAGACTTCCTTCTGGGCGTTCTATTATTCTTTCAGATACAGTAGGATTTATTTCAGATTTACCTCATGAGTTAATAGCGGCATTCCGGGCGACTCTAGAAGAAGTACAGGAAGCAACTCTCATAATCCATGTGCGAGATACCTCAAGTCCGGAATCATTTGCACAAGCGCAAGATGTAGAAAAAGTCCTAGAAGAGCTTCAAGTTGCAGAATCTTTCCATAAAACAGGAATTGAAGCTTTTAATAAAATAGATCTTGAACCTCACGTACCCATTAAGTCTCTTTATGCACCTTATGCAGTTGGCGTATCTGCGCTTACGGGAGAAGGATGCGAAAGATTAATAAAGAAAGTAGAAGATATTTTGGGACAAGAAGATACACTTTATTCCATTGTGCTTTCTTCTTCTCAGGGAAAGGAGTTGGCTTGGCTATATGCCCATGGAGAGGTTCTAAAGCGGCAGGACAAAAAAGAAAAAATTTCTTTACAGGCCCGTCTCTCCAAGAAAAGTTGGAATGAATTTCAAAAGCTTTTAAAAGAAGAATAACTTTTATAAAGGTATCCCCTCACTTGAAAGGAAAATTATTTTTAAGTAAACAATATGGCTTTCTTTGTAGGTTAAGGATATGATATAGAAAATCAGCTTTAGCACGTTTCTGTTTTAAAGTAGGGTTAAAAATGGCGTGCGTGGTGGAATTGGCAGACACGCCAGTTTTAGG
>CAYUAL010000027.1:0-14143 GCA_964442815.1 uncultured Alphaproteobacteria bacterium
CTCGTCAGGCTCATAACCTGAAGGTCGTCAGTTCAAATCTGGCCCCCGCAACCAATAAAATCAACAAATTATTAGATCTCAAGATCACAGCTGTTTTTATCGGGTATATTCTTGGTATACTTTAGAAAGACTCTTGTTAAAAAAATTCTTATAAATTTTTAGTTCAACGCCTCTATCTTGGAGGGTTTGTTCTTCTATTCTAAGATTTTCAGCCTCCTGTTGTTTTGCTTGTAGTTCTTCGAACAATTTTGTGAGGATTTCCATCATCTCGGGATATTCTCTATATATTGAGGGAAAGGTTGATTTTATCTGGTATAAGATTTACTATTATAAGAGAAAGGTAGAAAAAACGATAACGCCTTTACTACGGGGAGCTTAAATAGACGACTTAATAAGCATGAAAAATGGGAACAGCTGTACCAAGAGAGGACCAAAACAAAAGTAGAGTCTTGTTGGGATTGCTAAAAGGCAAAGTGTGACTGTTTTTTGCCATAGTTTATCCCACCCTAAAACATCTCCGCCTTGCTCTGTATTCGGAGAAATAAGCAACAAGAAAGGAAAACAATCATGCGTACAAAACTTCTCCAAAGGTCAGGTTTAAAGCCAATCTTTTTTTGGGTAGGAGTACTGGTCCTGACGCATACCATCACACCAATATGTCACGCCGAATCACCCCAATGCACTGATCTCCTGATCCATCAAATAAAATCCGTTTGGTTCCGCCACTGCCTAGGTGATAATTTCGAAAATTTCGGACATTGGACTAAAATCGATTCTTGTATAGCCCAGTTGTGTGTCAAAGCCGCGCATGACCTGAATCTTAGATATGATGGTTGCATAAGAAAAGAAATTGCCAATGAGAACATAACAGAACAAGAGTTTTGTATGCAGTTGGCTGAAAGAAATAGTTGATGATTCGATAGAATCGTGGCACTTCTGCATGTTGAAAGGTATTGCAGCTAATATTGCTTAATTGCGCTGTATCTTCTGCTGTTAAATATAAGTAATATCTTTTACTATTTCCTTAAATTTCTTGTCAGGAATGTGTGTTCTTTTAGGTGCTTATTTTTTTGTCTCTTTCATATCTTAAAGCCTATTTCTGCCTGTAAAGTATGCGAGTCCTAATCTGAAGGTCCTCAGTTCAAATCTGATCCCCGCAACCAAATTTTCCTAAGAACTTAGATTACAGTATAAAAAGAAGCATGGTAGAGCCGTTGTAATTTGGAGACATGGCTTTGTTGATAATTACTAAATAGTGCTTTCTCTATTGTTTGAAACCTTTCTCTTTTTATAAAAAGTACGTTATAACAAGAGAATAGGGAAAGGTTTTTTTGAGATGTTTACATTAGAATATTTGGATTTTTTACAAAAAACTTTTATTGCTTTGTTCGTTATTATTGATCCTTTTGCGATTATTCCTGTCTTTATTAATGCAACCATGGGGGATACGCGAGTTTATCGCCAGAAAATGGCTTTAAAAGCAACCTTGATAGCAACGATTGTTTTGCTTATTTTTGCTTTAACAGGAGACAAATTCTTAACTTTTATAGGAATTAGCCAGGGATCTTTTAAAATTGCAGGGGGTATTTTACTTTTCTTTGCGGGCTTAGATATGGTTATAGCTCGCAACAGCGGCATACGCACGACAACAGATCAAGAAACAGAAGAGGCAGTCCATAAAAGCGATATTTCTGTTTTCCCTTTAGCTATTCCCCTTATTGCTGGTCCTGGAGCTCTTACTACTCTTGTTATTAGTATGAGAGAAGTAGAAGGTAACTTTACATACGAAGCAAGTATAGTTGGAGTGCTTCTTATCGTTCTGGCTTTAACGTATATTTGTCTTTTAGGTTCTCAGGTGATTTTTAGGGTTTTAGGAGTAACAGGAACGAATGTATTAACGCGTATCTTTGGAATTATTATCGCAGCTCTTGCTGTAGAATATGTTATCAAAGGTATTCACGATAGTTTTTTTTAAGCGATGATATCCGGTAAAAGTTCACTTTCGATTTTAATAATTTGTTCTTTTATTTGAAGTTTACGTTTTTTTAGTCGTTGAATCAAAAGTTGGTCAGGAGAAAAAGTATGCGATTCTTTATCAATGATATGTTCCATATCACGGTGTTCCATTTGTAATTTAGCAAGCTTATATCTTAATTCCTGCTGATGGAGATTCATATTTTGCGAGTCACTTAAAAAAATGTTAAAGAAATCTAGAGCCTATCTATTTTGTATGATAGGGTGTTTTACACCATCTTGGCAGATAAAAAAAGGAGAAAATATTTGAAACGAATTGCCATTTTAACAAGTGGAGGAGATTGTGCAGGGTTGAACGCTGTTATTCGTGCGGTTGTTTATCGGGCGCAACAAGGATATGGGTGGGAAGTTTTAGGCCTAAAACATGGAACACAAGGTCTAATGAATAGACCCATAGATTATGAAGTGTTAGACATGTCTTTATTGGGATTTGGCGACAATATGTTGCGTATGGGAGGTACTATCCTTGGAACAACGAATAAGGGGAATCCCTTTCGATATCCTGTTGAGCACGGGGTGTATATAGATAGATCCCAGGATATTATAGAAGCTTACCATGCTTTAGGATTGCATGCTTTGGTTGTGGTGGGGGGAGATGGAAGCTTAAAGATTCTTAATGACCTGGCTAAGAAAGGTAATCTTAATATAGTAGCCATTCCTAAAACTATCGATAATGATTTGGGGATTACAGAGAATTCAATTGGTTTTTCAACGGCAGTAACAGTAGCAACAGAGGCTTTAGATAGGTTGCAGCCAACAGCAGCAAGTCACGATCGTGTTATGATTTTAGAAGTTATGGGACGAGATGCTGGGCATATTGCTCTTATTAGTGGGATTGCAGGAGGAGCGGATGTTATTTTGATTCCTGAAATACCATATAAAATGCAAAGCATAGCTGAGAAAATAAAATCTCTTCAAGAGCAAGGGCGTAATAATGCTCTTGTGGTTGTGGCTGAGGCAGTAAAAACAGAAGATGGAAAATCTGTCACAATTAAAGATGATAAAGGGATTGTTCGATACGGAGGTATTGGACATTATTTGGGAGAAAAAATCTATCAAACAACGGGTGCTGAGACACGTGTAACTGTTCTTGGTCATGTTCAAAGGGGAGGAGCCCCAGATTTTAGAGATAGGCTACTTGCGAGTGCTTTTGGGGTGCATGCGGTGGATTTAATCGCAAAAGAAAAGTTTTTTCGTATGGTGGCTTGGCAAAATCGTAAAGTCATAGATGTGCCCATCGAAGAAGCAATAGAACGGTACCAAAATGTTAATGTGCACGGAACTATGGTTGCAACAGCTAGAGGCCTTGGTATTTGTCTAGGAGACGAATAGTTTTTAGAACTAATTAGAAAGGCTTTTTAGCGAGGGGGCCATATGCGTAGGAGGTTTAAATGGTTGCGAAATTTTTCCATAACCTCGATGCGAAAATTATGAACAAGGAATACTTGCCCTTTTTCCGGAATCCGTCCTGTTTCATAAAGAACTAATCCTGCAATGGTTGAAGCCTTTATGTCTGGAAGTGACCAATTAAACTCGCGGTTTAGATCTCGGATAGTAACAGATCCTGCAACAATATAGGATCCATCTGGTTCAATGCTTACTCCTTTAATACTGACATCATGTTCATCTGTGATATCTCCTACGATTTCTTCTAAGATATCTTCTAACGTAATCGTTCCAAGCAAGGCTCCATATTCATCGACAACGAGAGCAAAATGTTCACGTTTTTCGCGAAAGGCCTTTAATTGATCTAGTAAGGAAGTAGATTCTGGAATAAACCATGGTTTTGTGGCGATTTTTATAATCTCAAGTGTATCAAGATTTCCTGTGTGCATCCTAACGGCGCGGAGTAAATCTTTAACATGTAGAATACCAATGATATTATCTGGATTTTCTTTCCATAGAGGAAGACGCGTATAGGGGCTTTTCAAAACTTGATCAAGTATTTGGGATGTGGGGAGTGTAGCGTCAATCATAGTTACTTGGTTACGATGAATAATAATTTCTGCAACAGAGACTGTAGCTAAATCCAATATGCTATTTAGCATACGATGTTCTTCTAATATATCTTTGCGAGATCCCACATGGTAATCAATCATACCTCGGAGCTCTTCATGGATAGAAGAATAAACTGATTCTGTTTTTACTTCAATTTTACATATCTTAAAAAAGAGTTGGGCCAAGTAGCGAAAAGATAAAGAAAAAGGCGTAACAAGAAAGACAAGAACTTGGGTCAGAGGTGCAAAACGCAAAGCTACTTTCTCGGCATTATTGACAGCGAAGGTTTTTGGAATGATTTCTGTAAAGAAAATAATGAGTATGCTCATGACAATGGTAGCATAAACAATACCTACGTCACCGGTAATCTGAATAAGGAGTCCTGTTGCAAGAGAAGAGGCTAGAATGTCTGCAATATGATTATAAATTAAAATAGAGCCTATAACTTGTTCAATGCGGCCTTGTAATCGTTCTACTATAGAAGCGCGTGTATTCCCCATTTTTTTAAGTTGATAAAGCTTGTGTGGGGAAACGGATAAAAAAGCAGTTTCAGAAGCAGACAAATAAGCTGCAAAACAAAGCAGTACAACAATAAAAATGATGGGAATAAGAAAACTCATAGGGGGTACATTTTTACATAAGAGGGTTAAGATTCTACGGGTAAGCCTATTCTTACTCGATATCGAAGTTCTGCTTTAGAATTAGGGGATATTTTTAATTTCCAAAGAGGGAAATTTGTGGGGATAGTTTCGTGTGGTTGGCTTTCTCTTAAAATTTGCCATTCTCCTGGTAAGGATGCAATGATGTCAACTGTAATGGGATGTGGGGATGTATTTTCAAGGGTATATACATATCCACTTTCAAAAAGCTGAGGACGAAGCATTTTAAAATCAGTTTGTTCTTGTGTTGTTCGTATATCATCCGATATTCCAAGGCGCAAATTAATACCTTCTTTTTCTGTAGATTCAAGTACTGTATTGTTTCCAAGAAACTCTAAGTTTCCTTCTTTCATTCTTTGGTATAGTCTAAGTTCCCCTTGGGGGAGTTGTTCTGAGAACTGTTTAGGATGGGGTAAATAAGCCCAAGTTTCTATATTACTTTTAAGGGGACGGCTTGTTTCATCGTGTGTGAAGATTTCTTTATCTATATTTAGCTTATAGGATAGTTTTATAGGAAGATCTGTAATACGAAAGAGAAGAACTTGTTTAGGTTCATTTCTTGTTAAAGAAACAGGGTGGGGGAGAGAATAGATAGCTTCAATATTATTTTGAGTTGAAGGTAATAGAGGATCATAAGAAGCTAAAGTGATATGGGCATGGGGATAAGAAATATGTGTTTGATTAGTAAGTGTAACCCATCCTGTTATATCCAAAAGGGAAATATCTTCATTAACTTCTCCGATATAATTAGCACTCCAAGAAATGCCAGGTGTTAAGTAACTTAATTCTAAGGTAACATTGTTTTGGGTACTCTTAGAATCAATATCTAACGTAACATGAGGAGGTGCATTTTTTTCTTCAGGGGGTAAAACATAAGCTAAATCTCGGCTGTTTACACGAAATACAATACCATCTTTTTCAACGAGGACATCTGCTGTAGAGGTTTTTGTATCATTGGTAGAGGAATAACTAATAAGTTTTCCTTTACTATAAGAGTGGGAATCTGTGTTTGATTTAGAGCAAGAACGCTGGTGAAAGTATATTTCTTTGCCAAGGCTAGCTTTTTGTAGGGTTTCCCAGGAAATATCGTTACTATGAAAATTTTGCTCAAGAATATCTGTATCTTTTGAGGCATTGATAAGGCGAATAAGTATAGAGGAAGGAATTAGAAAAGAGCTTACGTTATTAATGGTAATAGCATTGAGTCCTTGCATAAAAGAGAAGGAACGCTGATCTTTTACAAGGGCCAAACCAGATAAAGACGTACTTTTATCAGAATGCGTATAAAGCATAAGATGTAAGTCTTGGGCATGGGAAGAGATGTTCTTTTCTAGAGAAGTAGATTGCTTTTCAGGTGTAGCAAATAGAAAGGGAGAAGATAATAGGTATAAAAGTACACCTGTTCCTAGACATTTTATCCATCTTAGTTTAGTAGAGCGCATAAAATTCCTTAGCTTTTATATTTTATATTATAAAATACGCGTTAAAAATATAGCGCATTTTTTATAAAATAGCTTTTTCTTCTTTTTCTTCAGTAGCAGAAGTTTGTAAAATAACACGAGGTGTGACATCTATGGTATTAGGAGAGACAAGGAGGTCTTTTTTCATGGAAAGAGCATCTAGATCTTCGAACCGTCGTGCAGTAGCTAGAACTCTGCTTTCAAAGCTGCCTATAGTTTGATTATAATTGTCTACAGAAGCATGAAGAGATTTCCCTAGTCTGAAAAAATGCTTTGACATATCTCCTAAACGTTTATGTAGCTCTTTTCCTAACTCTGAAATTTTATGCGCATTATCAGCGAGTCGCTCTTGGCGCCAGCCATAATGAACAGAACGTAAAAGAGCGATGAGAGTTGTTGGTGTAGCAAGAATAACTTTTTGATCTGCCCCCATTTCTATGAGAGAAGGGTCTTGCTCTAAAGCAGCACTGAAAAAAGACTCTCCTGGTAAAAACAAGACAACAAATTCAGGGGTCTCAGGGAATTGGCTCCAATAGTTTTTCTGAGATAATTTAGATATGTGGGCTCTAACATGGCGCGCGTGCTCCTTTAATTTTATTTGGCGATGTTGGTCTTCTAAGCATTCTAAGGCGTCTAAATAAGACTGGAGAGGTGTTTTGGCGTCAATGATAATAGTTTTATTCCCAGGTAACTTAACAATCAGATCAGGACGAATAACGGTGTTTTCTCCACTAGAAGATACAGAGTGTTGTTCTATAAAGTCGCAATAAGGGATCATGCCAGCAATTTCGACTGTTCGGCGCAGTTGAATTTCTCCCCATTTCCCTCGAACATGCGGGGTGCGTAAGGCTTTTGTAAGAGATGAGGTTTCTTGCCGTAGTTCTTTTTGAGTTAAAAGAAGATCTTGTATTTGTTGGCGAATGCTTTCATAAGCGCCTTGACGATTTTGTTCTAGGATTTGAATTTTCTGATCTAACAAGGTGAGAGCTTCCTTCAAAGGAGAAAGCATTTCTAAAATAGATTTTTGGCGGGTTGAAAGGTCTGTTTGAGATTTATCGTGAAATTTCTCTAAAATACTTTGAGCGAGAGTAAGAAAAGACTGATTATTAGATTGAAGGGCTTGGGCAGATAGAGAGTCAAAGGTTGTTTTAAGACGTTCTTCCGTTTGTTGAAGAAGAAGCATTTTTTCTTGCCAGCTCTCTTGATCTTTTTGAAGTAATGTTGAGAGTTCAGCTACGCGTATTTTTAAATTGGTATTTTCTTCTTTAGTTTTTTTCTTTTGTAGAGAGCTAAAAAAGAATCCCATACCTGTTCCTAATAAAAAAACACTAGGAATTATAAAGGGTAAAAAGGATTCTGAGAAAAAAAATGACATAAAAGTACCTTCGCTCTTTTCATTAGATAGGAGATAGACTATTAACTTAAAAGAATGGAATTGAATGTACAACTTTTTCCTTTATTTTTTTCTAGGAAAAGTTGGATAATCCTTCTTTTTTTGTGCGATAGTTTTAAAGTGTGGTGAGAATATGGTATTTCAAGGGCTGATAGGGATTATATTTTTTCTAGGTATTTGTTGGTGTGTTAGTGAAAATAAGCGTGAAGTAAATTTAAAAGCCATATTTTCAGGTCTTATTGTTCAAATTATTATTGCAATTGTTATGACTGAAGTCCCTGTTGTAAGGGATTTTTTCTTTTTATTGGGTAGAGCTGTATCAGTGTTAAAAGATGCTACCTTACAAGGAACAAGTTTTGTTTTTGGATATGTTGGAGGGGGGGATCTCCCCTTTGTTCCCACGACAGGAGCAAATACTTTTAGTTTAACATTTCAAGCTCTACCAATGGTTTTTGTGGTGAGCGCCATAGCTATGTTATTATTTTACTGGAGAATTTTACCTGCTGTTGTAAGAATTTTTTCTTGGGTACTGCAAAGAGTGTTAGGGATTGGTGGGGCTTTAGGTGTGTGTGGGGCTGCAAAAGTCTTTTTAGGTCAAACAGAAGCACCTCTTTTAATTCGACCTTATTTAAAGGATTTAACTCGGAGTGAGCTTTTTACAGTCATGACTCTAGGAATGGCTACGACGTCTGGTACTATTATGGCACTTTATGCAGCACTATTAGATGCTACCGTTTCTAATGTGTTAGGGCATATTTTAACGGCGTCCATTATTAGCGTGCCAGCTGCAATTACCCTATCTAGAATCATTGTGCCTCAAGAAGGAAAAGTAACATCTGGTGATCTTGTAATGCCCTATGAATTTACAAGTACAATGGATGCTGTCTCTAAAGGTGCCGCTGATGGGATCAGATTGTTCATTAACATTGTGGCTGTATTAATAGTATTCGTAGCTCTTGTTGCTATCTTGAATAAGATGATGGCGATTCTTCTTCCTGATATGGGAGGCGAGCCTTTGACACTTCAACGTATTTTAGGAACCATCATGGCTCCTTTCACTTGGCTCATGGGAATTCCTTGGGAGGAAGCTAAGTTGGCTGGCAGTCTCCTTGGAACGAAAACAATCTTAAATGAAGTGTATGCTTTTTCTGAGCTTGCAAAAACTCCTCCAGAGTTATTAAGTCCTCATAGTCGTTTGATTATGGTATATGCATTATGTGGTTTTGCTAATTTTTCTAGCATTGGTATACAGATTGGAGGGCTTGGAACAATGGCGCCTGAGAGGCGTAAGGATGTTATTTCTTTAGGATTTAAGGCTGTATTTGCTGGCACGCTTTCTACGATGCTTTCAGGTACTATTGTAGGTCTTTTATATTATCTGCATTAAAATTTTATTTTATTTTGTATCAATAATTTATGAGTAACGTAGAAAGGTAGTTTTAATTGATGAAAGTTTCTCCTTTATCTTTGGGAACCATTCACTTTGTTGGAATTGGTGGTATTGGGATGAGTGGTATTGCCGAGATCCTATATAGTTTAGGGCAAAAGGTACAAGGAAGTGATGTATCTGAAAATGCTAATGTAGAACGCTTAAGGGCGAAGGGAATTCCTATTTTTATAGGACACTCTTCCCAAAATATTGAGAAAGCAGACTTGCTTGTTGTTTCTTCTGCTATTCACTCTGGCAATCCTGAGGTTATGACTGCGAAGGAAAAAGGAATTTCCATTGTTCATCGGGCAGAAATGTTAGCACAATTAGCACGCCTAAAATTTTCTGCAATGGTTGCAGGGAGCCATGGTAAGACGACAACAACTTCTCTTTTAGCACGAATTTTTGATGCAGCTTTTATGGATCCAACTGTGATTAATGGTGGAATTATCACTGCCTATGGAACAAATGCACGTTTAGGGCATGGAGATTGGATGGTTATCGAATCAGATGAATCTGATGGAAGCTTTCTAGATCTTTCACCTACAGTTGCTGTTGTAACTAACATTGATCCGGAGCATTTAGATCATTATGGTGATTTTGATAACTTAAAAGAGGCCTTCAGAACTTTCTTAAAAAAACTTCCTTTTTATGGATTTGGGGTCGTTTGTTGGGATCATCCTGATGTGCGGGAAGTAGTACAATCTCTTCCTAATAAAAATTTTATTACTTATGGGTTCCATGAAGAAGCAAATGTTCAAGCCACAAATGTACATGTGAAAGAAGGAAAAACCTATTTTGATGTACATATCCGGCTCCCTAAAAAACCAGAGGTAGTTTGGCAAAATGTGAATCTTTCTCTTTATGGGAATCATAATGTTTTGAATGCCTTGGCAGCTCTTACAGTAGCTCATAAGTTAGAAATACCAGGAGTTCTTATTCAAGATGCTTTAAGCTCTTTTGAAGGGGTAAAAAGACGTTTTACAAAAACGGGTGAAGTAGAAGGTATCTCTGTATATGATGATTATGCTCATCATCCGGAAGAAATAAAAGCGGTTTTACAAGCTGCCCAGAGTATGTCTCAAGGAAAAGGACGCATTATAGCAGTGGTTCAGCCGCATCGCTATACGCGTTTGTCTAACTTAATGAAAGAATTTGCCCATGCTTTGGAAAAGGCGGATAAGGTTTATATAGCTCCTATTTATAGTGCTGGAGAAAGCCCCATCGAGGGAGTGACACATAAGGTGCTTGCAGAAAGTATTAAAAACGTTTCTTCAGTAGTTACTTTTGAAAAACCAGAAGAGCTTGAATCTTTGTTAGTGCCTCATCTTGCTTCTCAAGATGTAGTTCTTTTTATGGGAGCTGGGACTGTTAGCCAATGGGCTTACGCGTTTCCAAGCAAAATCAAAGCCTATCATAATGCTAAAGATGAGGGTCTACTGTTAGCAGAAAAAGCGGTAGGATAAATAGTGAGCGTTTCTAAATTTTCTGATGGATCACTTTTGGCTCGTTTGCCCAAGGTTCGTGGAACCTATAGAGAGAATATTTCTCTTTCCCAATATACGTGGTTTCGAGTTGGGGGGCCTGCAGAAGTACTGTTTAAACCTGCTGATGAAGAAGATTTAGCCCATTTTATAAGAACGCTTCCAAAAGATATTCCTTATACTTTTTTAGGTGTGGGATCTAATATACTTGTCCGATCTGGAGGTATTAAGGGGGTTGTTATACGATTAGGCTCTTCCTTTTCTAAAATACGTTTTATGGAAGATAGTATGATGGAAGCTGGGGCTGGTCAGCTAGACCGGACAGTTGCTTTAGAAGCACAAAAAGCGGGATTAGGGGGGTTAGAGTTTCTTGTAGGTATCCCAGGGACTATTGGAGGAGCTTTGCGTATGAACGCTGGGGCATATGGGACAGAAGTAAAAGATATTCTTGTAAAAGCTTATGTTTTAGATGATCGAGGGAACTATCATATTCTTAGGCCAGAAGATATGGGACTTTCTTATCGCCATTGTTCTTTGCCAGATACATGGGCTTTTTTAGGAGCTTGTTTCCGAGGTATAAAAGAAGATCCCGTTGTGATTCATAAAAGATTAGAGGAAATTTTACAAACGCGAGAAGCAACACAACCTACACGGGCTCGTACAGGGGGGAGTACTTTTGCTAATCCTCCTTCCCGAAAAGCTTGGGAACTTATTGACGTGGCTGGATGCCGTGGGTTAAAACGAGGGGGCGCTCAAGTTTCAGAAAAACATTGCAATTTTCTTATTAACACGGGTGAAGCAACCTCAGAAGATCTAGAAGAATTAGGAAAAGAAGTGCAAAACCGTGTTTATGATAAAACAGGTATAGAATTACAGTGGGAAATTAAGAGATTAGGTCATTGATAAGGAGTTTTTATGCAATTTTCTAGGAAACACGTTACTGTTTTAAAAGGAGGGTGGTCTGGAGAAAGAGAGGTATCCTTAAAAACAGCTCAGGGTGTGGAGGAAGCTTTAAAAGAATTAGGGCATGAAGTTTCTTCTATTGATGTGCCTAGGTATCCTTCAGAATTTTTAAGGCTTGTTTCTGCTTTGCCCAAAAAGCCGGAAGTGTTTTTCGTTGCTTTGCATGGAAAAGGAGTTGAAGATGGGACATTTCAAGGACTTTTAAATCTTATTGGTGTTCCTTATACGCATTCAGGTGTTCTTGCTTCTTCTCTTGCTATGAACAAAGTTTTGGCTAAACATGCTTTTTTAGAAGCAGGTATTCCTACACCTCCTAGTTACCTTTTTGATATAGAAGAAATTCAAGCACGACATGTTTTGACGCCCCCCTATGTGGTAAAGCCCATTAACGAAGGTTCAAGCTTAGGAGTTTTAATTGTGCATCCTGGTGAAGAACCTCCTTCTCTTGAAGGATGGATTTTTGGAAAGGAAGCATTGGTAGAACCTTTTATTGCAGGGCGCGAAGTCTCAGTGGGTGTTATTGGAATAGGAGATAATGCGAGAGCTCTCGGGGTTTTAGAAATTGCTCCAAAAACTAATACTGGCTTTTTTGATTTCCAGGCCAAGTATACAAAAGGGTGTGCTAATTTTATAATGCCCGCACCTTTATCTAAAGAAAAATATGAAGAGGTAATGGAATATGGGCTTTTAGCACATAAGGCTTTGGGATGCCGAGGCGTAACTCGGACGGATTTTCGTCTGGAAGGAGATGCAACGAATCCTGAAAAACAGTTTTGGGTCCTAGAGATAAATACGATTCCTGGTATGACGCCGCTCTCGCAAATCCCTCAGATTGCAGCCTATAAAGGAGTTAGTTATACAGATATTGTCCAAGAATTAGTTGAGATGGCTGAATGCGACGCCGTGTAAAAGCACAAGAAATAAAAGACAATCGTACGAGGCGTGCTTCTCTTCGTGTTGTGGGGGGGCGTATAAAAAGAATTTTATTTTTCTTTTTATTATGTATGGGAGGAATTGGAAGTGGTTTTTTATGGTTATCTGGGACATTTTCTTATTTTTACGCAAATCTACAGGAAGATTTTTTTGCTTATACTCAAAAGCAGGGGATTGCGCTAAAAATAGAGATGATAGAAGGAGCTTTCCGTACATCGACGGAAGATATTAATAAATGTTTAGGAGCCTTAAAAGGAGATTCTCTTTTTAAGATAGATCCATGGATTATAAAAGAGCAGCTTGAAAAGCTGCCTTGGGTACATTCTGCTCTAGTAGAAAGGCGTTTTCCAGAAACGCTGTATATACGTCTTTCAGAAAAATATCCTCTCGCAAGATGGCAACATCAAAAAAAAATTGATTTAATAGACGAAAGAGGAAGCATAATTTCTTTACCTAAGAATAAAGAGGCTTCTTCTTCTCTTCCATTTGAGTTTACGTCCCTTCCTTTATTTGTAGGAGAAGGAGCAGAAAAAAAAGGACCGATATTTTTAAAAATTTTGGAGAAATACCCCCTATTATTATCTAGAATGACAGCGGCTACTCTTGTTAATGAACGTCGTTGGAATGTATATTTAGATAAATCTTTAGAAATAAAACTTCCGGAAGAACAAATTGATCAAGCTTTAAAGGTTCTTTCTAGTTTAAATAATCAGGGTATTTTGTCTAATGTGTTATTAAAAGGGGTAGATCTTCGGTATTTGCCAAAAATAATTGTGCGGCCTCGGGACGAAAAAGCGTATAACAAAGAGAAGGAGATAATAGTACCTCTTTCTAAAAAAGCAAAAAGCACATGAACAAGATATTAAGATGAAATAATAAGGATATCTCTGGTTTAGAAAATGTTTCATCCAACAAAACCTTTTGCAGTATTAGATTTGGGTAATACCCGTGTGTGTGCCATAATAGCAAGAATTAACATGCATGGAGAATTAGATATACTTGGCATAGGGGAGCAATTCTCTAAGGGATTTAAAAAAGGCCACATTGTTGATAGAGAAGCTTTTGAAATTTCTGTTTTAAATGCTGTGCATGCTGCAGAAGAAATGTCTGGCGAAACCATTGAAGAAGTTATTATTAGCTTAACAGGAAGCCTTTCTTCCCATGTAATCGAGGTGGATCTACCTATAGGCGGTAGAGAAGTGGAAGAAAAGGATATAGAACATCTTCTTGCCCATGTGCAGGATCATCTTCTTTATAAGAAAGCGGAAGGACAAACTTCTAGCTTAATTTTACACGCTTTTCCGATAGGATACACAGTTGATGGAAACAAAGGTGTAAAAGATCCGAGAGGTATGTTTTGTGAAAGATTAGGCTTGAGCTTACATGTAGTGACGTACCCTTTTTTATATCACAAAAACTTGGTCATGTGTCTTGCACGCTGTCATCTTGTGGTTGTGGATGCTGTTGCTGCGCCTTATGCTGCTGCTTTGTCTACTCTTGTTCCAGATGAAAAAGAGTTAGGAGCGACCCTCATTGACATGGGAGGGAATACAACCTCTTATGCGGTTTTCTTTGATGGATATTGCGTTGCTTTGGGCACTATACCCATAGGAGGAGAACATATAACGATGGATATTGCACAAGGACTTTCGACTTCCCGGATTCATGCGGAAAGGCTAAAAACACTGTATGGAGGTGCTGTTTCTACTGTATCAGATGAAAGAGAAACAATCCTTGTTCCTCAGATCGGAGAAGGGGAGCACACCATGCAAATAACAAAGGGATCTTTA
>CAYUAL010000028.1:0-1311 GCA_964442815.1 uncultured Alphaproteobacteria bacterium
TACAAGGCTTTTTATACTCTCTCCTTCTTTAAAGAAGCCTTCTTTCTTAAGATCCTTTAAATACCCTTGATATATAAGCCTTCTATCTTGGTCCTGTCTTTTATATTCTTGGAAATGAGCATTATTCTTTAAAGATTCTTCTTCTTTACCCTTTGCCTCATAAGCCTTGCTATCTCTTAATACTCTTGCCCAAGAATATGGTAGAGTCTCTCCGAGAGTAATCTTATGCCCTAAGAGAGAAGATTTTTCTTGCGCTTCTGTTCGTATTTTGAAGCTTAAAAATATCTTATACGTAGAAGGGTTAAGAGCTAATTCATTTGCTAG
The DNA here is from genome assembly GCA_964442815.1 of uncultured Alphaproteobacteria bacterium. Lineage (GTDB taxonomy): Bacteria > Pseudomonadota > Alphaproteobacteria > 16-39-46 > 16-39-46 > CAYUAL01. The sequence goes on from CAYUAL010000028.1 coordinate 325, forward strand.
AGCACATTTCTTTTCATGCAAGCTTTCAAAGTCTTTAAATAAAGTATTTTGAGAAGGTATTATCCCCCTAGTAAAGAAGTCCCCTATAAGCTTATCCTTTAGTCCTTGGTATTCTATACACATGTGCGCATATTCTTGAGCTTTGCCTCTGCCCTCTTCTTGTTCTTTCGATAGAAGTGGCATTTTAAGTCCAGCTGTTTCTTCTAGCTCTCGTTTCTTAAGCTCTGCTTGGTTTATGAACATTTCATGTTTGTCCCAACTTTTGCATATTTCTAAAGCTACTTTATAAAGCTTAGCTTCGGTTTCTTCATAGCTTTTCCAAACTTTATGTCTTTCTTCGGAAGTGATCCCCTCCTCTAGGATATGTCCTAAATGTTCTTGAGCACGTACCAGCTCTTCCTTAAGGCAAACATATGTACTTACATTTTTAAAGGCTTCTTGATGCCGTTCTGGGAAAGACTCGATAAAATCTCGAGAAAGAGCTTTATACTTTGGTTGCTCTACTGCATAGAGAAGACTCTTAAAATCTTTTATCTCTTCTTCATTGATGAAAGCTTGATATGTTTCTCTGTGGCGCGTACCAGAAACAAGAATACTATTTGCGGATTGCCTCCAATCTACCTTATGGAAGACATGCTTTGCATCCCTCCCTTCAGATTTATTGACTGTAATAGCATATCCGTAAGTTATATGAGGATAGTCTTCTACATTAAAAAAGACTGTCCTTTCTGAATCTAGCCTAACGCTAATCTGCTTTCTTCTTTCATTATAAGCAGTGATTATCCCAAAGTTTCCATTTTTAATGCCTACTGTTTTGGCATGTTGAGAGAAAGTGTCAATCCGACTGTTCTTGATATCTTGCCCTTTATTTTCATTTTGGGTAAAGACAACCCTCTCTCCCAGAGCCATTTCTTGGGAATCAATTTTAAAAGGGATGATCTCTTGTAATTGCCCTTTTTCTTTTAGAGCACTTCTGATCTGCTCATT
>CAYUAL010000028.1:1321-13976 GCA_964442815.1 uncultured Alphaproteobacteria bacterium
CCCTCTTCTAAGTATCCTCTTAGTCCCTCTTCCACCTCATGCCTATTTAAATGGCTGGATAAGATTCTATGGATCTCTTGTTTTTGCCTAAAAACAATAGAGACTTCCTGTGCCCCAAAGTCTTCTACAAACCCTCTAAAATAGTCTCCTGGTTCATGGGCTTTTTCTTGAGCAACGTCTCCTATGACATGAATGCGCCCTCCCATTTGACTGACTTTGTTCAAAAGAGGTTCCCACAGACGCCCTCCCACCATATTTGCTTCATCTACAAGTACAACTGTTCTGTCATCTATTTTTGCCCATTCAAACCTTTTTAAAATCCGCTCGATCGTTTGTCTGGCGTACCTCTCCCCTCCTCTATTACCCGTATGTTCTTTTAATTGTTCTTCGAATCTTTCTTGAAGATTCCAAGCAATACGTGCCCTATCCAATGTATGAGAGGGACACCCTGCTTTTTCTTGAAGAACTTCCGCAGCTGCCCCTTGAAAGGTTAAGCCCAGAACCTTCCAACCAGAGCTTTGATAAATATCTGTGACAGCTTTAAGAAGCGTTGTCTTACCACTGCCTGCCCTGCCCATTACACAACCGAAGTTCTTTCCTAAACAAAGGTTAATAACTGCTTCTTTTTGTTGCTCAGTAAGATGTTGGTGTTTCTCATAAAGCGTGTTATAAACACGAATAGGGGGAAGATTGCTCTCTCCCCCGCCATCATTTATTTTGTGTGCACACTTAAAAATTCGATCTTCTCTCTCCTTTAAAGCTTGCAAAGTATAGACCCATCTGTTTCGTGGATCCTTTCCAAGTTCGAGGGCATCCCCTCTTTCTAATATATATTCTGCAAACTTAGCTTTGAGAAAATCAGAGCGCTTTTCGGGCTCCACAAAGTAGGCTTCATGGATCCTTTTTCCTTCGTGAGGTACTTTCTTTAAGATCCCAAGTTCTTTAATCACTCTCTTAAGGGCTTTATAAGACGCTTCATCTTCTATTCTCTTCTTTATTTCTTGTTCTAAGCGATCCTTTGTAAAAACGCCTTCTTCATTGGCTACTACTTTAAGTAGGGAAATAGGATCTTTAAGAAGGGCTTGCAGGTTAGATTGCTTAATGCTTTTATTTTCTTCATCAACACGACTATATTCTCCCTTTTCCTGAAGGTCTCTAGATTTCCATCCTTCATGATGTGTTGGGAGAAGCTCTATGCCGCGTTCTTTATAGCTTCTGTGATCTATCCTCTCAATATAGCCTTTTTCTTTTAGAACTTCATTGGTAACTTCTGCCCATAACGCTCTGGTCCACTTAAGGTCTTCTCTTGTGTCTAGCTCCCTGAGCTTTCTAGAAGAAAGCCTCCCCTCTCCCTCATAAGGACGTGTCGCATAAAGAAAATGCACATGAGGGTTATTTTCTTCAAAGTGGATAGCACTGACAGCCAAAAGCTCTCGAGCTGTAAAAGCTCGTTCAGCAAATCGGTTAACGATTTCTCTCCATTCAGAAAGACCTAGTTCATTTGGTAACGCAGTATGTATCTTTCGAGCTGTTCTAGCCTCTGAACTTGCGCGTTCAAAACTTTCTTCGCTCGAAAATCTTTCTTTTAAGATCCTATCTTCTTCTAATTCTAAGAAATTAGAAAACTCCTCTATGGATTCTAAGAAGTCATCTGTATCTCCTACATGATACAATTTAGACCAGATCTTATCTTCTCTAGAAGAATAAGAAACATTTTCTTGTGTACGCTCGTCACAAAACTCTCCACGAACAATATAAGCTGTTGAGCGAACAGCGCTTTGCCCTTTCGCACGACTTATAACAGAACTATGAAGACTATAGAGGGCCATTACAGATGTTGTATTTCTTTGTTTCTTATTTTTCTAAAATCCTAAGACAACTAAAAAGAGTTTTCATTATACATCCTCCGGAAGGGACGCACAAGCATATATGCGTAAGTGCGCACTTGCTAATTATCGCTTCGTGACTATAGCCTCTTTTTCTCTCCAGAAAAAGCTTTTTGTATTGATATTTTCTTGTATGCTTGGTAGTCTTCTTTTATACATCAAAGAATATTACAAATTGAATGAGCCAAAATGCCTGATTCCAAAATTAAAGAAATAGAAGATAAAATACGTTTTCTTAAAGAGAAAAAGTCTCAACTAGAAGCAAAGAAACTTAATGACCTATCTAAAGTTTTAACGAAGTTAGATTTAGATACCTGGGATTATGAAACTCTTATAGGGGCTTTTCTTTCTCTAAAAAATTCTCCCAACAAGGAGGTTTGGCACAAAGCCGGAAAAACCTTTCTCCAAGAACAGAAGAAACCCAGAAAAGCTTCTGGCAAACATTAAGGCACAAACTGAAAGGCTACTTCGTCAAAAACAGAAACTTCTTCATTTTAACAAAATGTCTTCTCATACTTCTAGAAAAGCAAGAACACGCACTCTCATTCAAATTGGAGGATTAGTAGAAAAAGCAGGATTACTCCCTTTCTTTAGAATTGAGTTAGGAGAAGACCTTCAAATGGACTTACAAGGTTTAGAAAAAGCTTCTACTCTGATGGGTCTCTTCATTAAAGCAAAGGAAGAGCTTTATGATAGGCAAGAGCCTTTCTTCGATGAGCTAAAAGACACTGGTGAGAAAGCCATTAAATATAATCTCTTTATAAGAGAATAAATTACTTCCCCTACCTTATTTTACGACTGACCCGGAGGACACTATGAAAGAACCCGTTATATACGAACAACTTGGAAAATTATTCTTTGAAACCCATTTAGCTGAAATATTCGGGCTAGACCTTAAAGATAATCTTAAAAACGATAAAAACCATAAAGCTGCCCTTTTGATAGGTTTTCTAAAAGAAGCAGCAGATGGAAATTTAGAAGATCCTAATAACATCCAAAAATGGGAACAAACGGGAGAATCTCTCCTTAAGTCTTAACATGTATGCTTTTCTTGATCTAAAGGCTATCAATCCAGAACGTAATATTGATAGGTTCTATTCTATTTACATAGATAAAACCCTCTTTAATGAACCTTTTCTTACCATTAACCATGGGAGGAATCGTTTTAGAGGAAGGACTATCTCCTATTATTTTGAAGATCAAAAAACTCTAGAAAAAAAGTTAGTGCACATCCTTAAAAGAAGATTTACAGCCAAAAAACGTTTAGGTACTAATTATGAGCTGACTGCTTCTCAATGGGATGCAGCTTTTAACAACTCCCTTCTCCCTCTTCTTTATGAAAAAAAGCTTCTAACAAGCCAATAGCTCTAATTAAATTTATTTCCTATTTTGTCCTAAATATCTTTTCTTATTTTTTATTTTGTCTAATATAAGGGATTTAGGAGATTATAAATGTCTATTTTGTCCATTGAAAAATTACCCGAAGTTATTATTTCAGATTTTCACTCACGACGGGAAATTTCTCGCTTGATAAAGAAAGGAAAACTTCGACGTATTATACGCAAAGTATACACTAAAAACCTTAACGATAGTTTAGACCAAATAGTACTTAGAAATCTCTGGCAAATTGTAGGTGGGCTTTTTCCAGGAGCTATCGTTGTTGATAGAACAGCAATTGAGAATATGCCTGCGTCTGATGGATCCATTTTTATCTCCTCAAAACAAAAAAATATCATTCATCTTCCCGGCGTTACTATTCGTCCAAGAAAAGGCGCTACTCCTATTAATAGTGATATGCCTTTTGTAGCAGGTTTGTATCTGTCATCACGCGCACGTGCTTTTTTAGAAAATATGAAGCCCTCACGTTCACGGAGTAAAGCAGTACCTAGAACCCTTTCACAGAAGGAATTAGAAGAACGCCTTGAGAAAATACTAACTATCTCTGGAGAAAAAGCCCTTAATGATTTAAGAGATCAAGCAAAAATAATTTCCAAGGAACTTGGTCTTCAGAAAGAATTTAACTTATTAAATAATCTTATAGGTACATTTTTAGGCACAAAGAACTTAGAATTGCAAAGTACTATTGGATTAGAACGTCAAAAAGGGGCTCCCTATGATCCTAAAAGAATAGATCTCTTCCAGCTACTTTTTATAGAACTTAAAAATACTCCTCCTATCTATCGTACAAAAATGAATACCTCACAAAAAGAAAGAATAAATACGGCTTTCTTTGAAGCTTATTTTTCCAATTTTATCGAAGGAACAGAGTTTGAATTAAACGAAGCATATGACATCGTATTTAAAGGTAAAATCCCTCGAGAACGTCCAGAAGATGCGCATGATATTCTTGGTACTTTCAAGCTCGTTTCTAATCTAGAAGAAATGAAAAAAACACCCAAAACATTTGATCAATTCTTAAATCTTATAAGAGAACGACATGCTCTCATTATGGAAGGAAGATCCTCTCTTAACCCTGGCATTTTTAAAACAGTTCAAAATAAAGCGGGAAACACAGTATTTGTCGCCCCAGAGTTAGTGCTTGGAACGCTACTAAAAGGATATGAGTTTTATCAAGCTATCGAAAGTGCTTTTCATAAAGCAGTCTATATGATGTTTTTGATATCAGAAGTACACCCTTTTACAGACGGCAATGGTCGACTTGCTAGAATAATGATGAATGCAGAATTAGTTTCTCAAGAAGAGCAAAGAGTAATCATTCCTACTGTCTATAGAAATAATTATCTGAGCGCTTTAAAGGCCCTTTCATTAAATCATAAAGCAGCTCCTCTCATCCAGGTGCTTGATTTTGCACAAAGATATACAAACCTTATTATATTTGAATCATTTGAGAATGCGCGCACAGTTTTAAATAACACACATGCTTTTGAAGATCCAAATATAGCCGATAAGCATGGAATTCGTTTAACTCTTCCGTTCGTTCCAAGCTAATAACCTCCTAACCAAGAGTGATAGGACGCAAGGACTTGCCCATAATAAGGTGATAATAATAGATGGCAAAAAACTTATAACAGGCTGATATAATTTTACTAAAGCGGCCAACTACAAAAATGCAGAAAACCTTCTTATTATGGGGAATCCACAGATTGCTAATATCTATAGGAATAACTGGTTGATAAGATATAAAGCCTGATCTTCCAATGTTACTCTAAATAATTATTGAACTATATATCCAAAAAAGTTAAACTATTTTGGATGTATAGGACCGATATGAATGTTAAAAAGGTATTTAAATCTTAACCTTCCCAAAGGACAAAGTTTATTTTTGTGGGGGGCTAGGAAAACAGGAAAATCTACTTATCTTAAGAGTACCTATTCCGATAGTTTATGGATCGATTTATTAAAAAATGATACCTTCTTACGTTATAATAAACATCCTTATCTATTCCGTGAAGAAATTCTCATAAAGTATCCAGAATACTTAGATAATCCTATTATAGTAGATGAAATACAAAAGATCCCTACGCTTTTAGATGAAATTCACTGGCTCATTGAAAATGGACCTCGTAATTGCTCTTTTATTCTTTGTGGCTCAAGCCTAAGACGATTGAAACATGAAGGAGCCAATCTTTTAGGTGGACGTGCATGGCGTCAGACTTTTTTACCTCTTTGTTATCCAGAGCTACCTCAATTTGATCTAAAACGTATTCTTAACCATGGGCTACTTCCTTCCCATTATCTTAGTCAACAACAACCTAAAAGAGCTTTAGAAGGATACTTGGTAGATTATTTAATTCCTGAAGTTCAATGGGAAAGTCGTATTCGACAATTAGGTGCTTTTGGACGATTCTTAGAAGCAATAGCTTTCTCAAATGGAGAAATACTAAATTATTCAAATATAGCCAGAGAAACAGGAGTAAGTGTTAAGACAGCTCAAGGATATGTTGAATTACTCGTAGAAATGTTAATTGGATATCTTATTTTTCCTTTTGCAAAAAGTGAAAGTCGTCAGCTTATTGTAAGCGCTCCGAAGTTTTATTTTTTTGATACAGGTATAGTTCGATCGCTGCGTGGAAATATGCTTATAGGAGAGATGAAAGGACCAGAAGCCGGCCATGCTTTTGAACACTACGTCTTTCTTGAACTCCTTGCCTATAAAGAACTCACAAAAGCATCCTTTGATATGAAATATTGGCGCACTAAATCAGGGTTAGAGGTTGATTTCGTCTTAGGCAAAGGAAAAATAGCTATTGAAGCAAAGATTACTCAACCTATTGAAAAAAAAGATATAAGAGGTCTCATAGAATTTACAAAAGAATATAAATCAGAAAAAACTATAGTTGTAGGTCTAGAACCCAGAAAACGACTGATGAAAGTTGATGGAGTTTCTGTTGAGATTTTTCCTATAGAAGACTTTCTAAGTGAGCTATGGGGTAATCTTATTATTATATAAGGAAGGAAACTTGTACATAAGCTGGCTTATTAACCGATACTAGTAAACAGGAATACGCTTCTCATCGCGGAGCTTCTTTAGCAACCATTATGAAAATACTAGGTCTTGCTTCTCCTGATATGACTATTCTATACATATATTCGTGATGCACCCCAAACAAGACTATCAAAGTACTATTGATAAAAATACTTTAATCACTGGTAGTTAATATGCCCAACAGATTAAACAACATTCTCTAAGGCAAGATGAAGTTGACTTGATTAAATCTAATTTTCATAAAACCTATTTACTAATGGGGCATTGTTTCCATCATACTCGTGAACCAATGTGTGACTTTGCTGATGCATGCTACTTTTGCCCAAAATTTGTAACAACGAAAGAACATTTACCCCCATCTTGTTGAAAAATATCATATTGAAGTACAATTAATAGAAGATGCAAAAAAAAGAGGATGGCAAAAAGAAATAGATCGCCATACAAATGTATCTCAAAGGGTTAATCAAATTATTAGAGATTTAGGAGGAACCATTGAGATCAACTCTAAAACCTAAAAATCTCTTTATACAGATATAAACATAAGGCATTGAAAATTTCTTCTGTCATACTTATTTAATTATGGTAAACTAATAATTATTTAAGTTTATGTAGAATGAGGAAAATAAATTATGTATGTTAAATTTGCTTCTAGTTTAATTATGCAACTTTTTTTACTACCAGGTATTTGTTTAGCTGGCCAATCAGTAGACAGACACGATCAAGGTATCGTTGATGATTATATGTCCTCAGCAATGAAAGCTCCTAGACCAAGATCTGTATCTCTTACAATTCAAGAAATTCTTAGTGAAAATAACCCTGATGATATAGAATCTTTAAATCTAAGTGGAAATACAATCGGTGACGAGGGTGCTGAAAAATTAAGCTCTGCTTTGTTGCCTCAATTAAAAAATTTAAAAGTCTTAAACATCTCCTATAACGTTATTAGAGAAGAAGGATTGGAAAAATTCATTCCCCATCTATGCTCACCTAATCTGCAATTTTTTGATATTTTTGGAAATGATGGTACGGATTTATCATTAATGAAGAAATTTTTTAGAGAGCTTAAAACTTATATAACTAGTACCCATAACCTTGATGGACTGCGAGTATTTAACGCTATCTCAGAAAAAGTTATTTTTGTTGATGCGGGTGGTATTCTGTCAAGGCGTGTTCAAGAGACTATCTCCCAGGATCTTGTCTCGCAAGAATTATTATCGCCTAATTGGCTTGAAGCACATAAACGATATTACAAGCTATTTCCTCAAGATTAATCTCATACAAATATGATCAATGTGAGTTTTTATATGAAGAAGTCTTTTTTACTTTCTTTTTGTGTTATCTTATATTCTTACGTAAGCCTTGCTACACCTCCTCAGCATGGATGGCATGCTATTAATGATCTTGATCAGGTATATTCTGATGGTTCTTCTCCTGTAGGATTACAAAAAGCTCATTGCGAATTAGGAGAGCATGAGAAGGAATTAACCCAATCTTTGCCAGATAACAGTTCTGATAGAAATGTTCTTCTTGTTAGATTTAGTTTATTAGTACAACATACTAGCGGTAAACATAGACTTATAGATATCCCACTAAATAAGCCTAAAGACTTAGTTTTTGATAGTTCTGCAGTAACAGCATTCTCTGTGGAAAATTTCCAAGCAGATATTGGAGAAGCGAAAAAAGCTGAAACACGCCTGTCTGCTAGAGAATCTTCCAAATTAGACGAATTAGGTATTGCATCAATAAGGGTATACAATGCACTTAAAAGAAATGATTTTTTTACAAGCACTTTATTACAAAAGTATACCTTCTTTTCTCATGAATTTTCTATAGAGGAAATTATACGTTTTGCTCAAGATATAGCTAAGATTCCTTTAATTCAAGAAAGATATCCTGATTTTGTCCAATCTCTTGATAAAAGAGTACATGAATTAACCGAGGCAGATCGGGCTCTTAAAGAGCGACTGGTTGCGGAAAAAAGAAAGCTTGATGATTTATACCTACGACTTAATGACGCTTATGAACATTTAGATACGCAGACAGAAGCTATAGAAGCTTCTTTCCGTACAATGCAAAAATTATCACAAGAAGCTGTTAAGCATTTTGTTGATTTTCGTAAATTCTATGAAGAAAAAATGTCTCCTATTGTTGGGGAGTTTTGGCATAGTGAACCAAAATTAATTCATTATTTAAGAACTAAATTAAGTACTATTGAGTTACCAACACTTGAAGAAGACGAAAGACCTGTTTTTCTCTTTTTAAATGTGCATTCTAGATTTGATATATGTAGGATCTGTGGACCATCTCTTTTAGCAACACTTTCTACTTGGGGTATTCTAGCTGATGAAATAAGTGGTCATTTTGGTCTTTCAAGAGAGAGATATTCTCTTGTCTCTTCCTTTAGGCAATTTAGGCCAAAACTTTGGGATCAAGCTAAAGTTAGAGAATTTCATGAAGAGGCTGCACAAGTTCCTAGAATAATATCATTAGAGGAGCTCAGAACTGTCTATCAAGGTGGAACACCATACTTTTTTTCAGCATATATTGGTGATTCATCAGAAATACCTTCTTAAATATCTATTCAGTATCATTCTTTGCATATAGACTAATATCTACTAAACCCAAAGAAATACTTATGCAAATTAATCTCGTTTAAACGTAGCGATTTCCTATATGAATACATGCAAAAATTTTCCTTGATTACCAATATAAAACAGGCTCTTACAATTTTACTAAAGCGGCCAATTACAAAAATGCAGAAAACCTTCTTATTATTGAGAATCCACAGATCGCTAATATCTATAGGAATAACTGGCTAAGAAGATTTAACTTATAATTCTTTTAAAAGATTCCTAAGAAAACAGCTTTAAATAATACAATCGGCTTCGTATAGCTTCTTGCACAGAATTATGTATCTCTTCAGGAAAATTCTCAGGAAGAATATCTCCTATGGTATTCAGAGCCATATCAGCCTGTTCGAGAATGTTTTCTATTATTTCTTTAATAAATTTGTTAGGCATTCCACCTTTTATAGCCGTCTGTGAAAAATGACGGCCCGTAATTTCATCAAAATGATAATGACGAGCATCTCCAACAAACATAGCCATTTTCATTTGTTTTCTATCTATTTGGTTTTTAACTAAACTTGGCTGGACAGTCATAATGTCATACAAAGGCGTTAGACGAAAACGCCCTCCAGGCTCTAGAAAAATACTAAAGTTCTTAGCATGCCCATCAGGAGCTCCTATTAGCCAGAATAAAATCTGAGCTTTCGAAAAATTACATTGATCCTGTATAGGAGTATCGCTCCCTGCGAGTAACCGTAAGATTTTCTCAATCCCAGGCCCCCCTTCTCTTTGATACTTTAGGGTTGGTGGTATAGATAGAGCTTGGCATAAATCTTCTTGAGGAATACGAAGTAAGCGATTGTCTTTTGTCCAATACCGATCAAACCTTTCAATAACAAGTGCCCTTGTTTTTCCAAAAGTTTTTATTTCAGCATAATTGGTTTTAAGTCCAAATAATTCTATTAACTTTAAGCAATAATACTCATTTTCAATGCTGTACGAAAGGTCTATGCCATTTGGAAGATATCCTATTTGCGTTTTGAAAATATGCGTAGTTGGCGTTGCTCCGTGGGGCTTCATCCATCTATTATTGTTCCATAAAAGAGCTGTCTTCTCTTGAGCTCCCGCTAAGGATATCCGAAAGGCATCATCAGCTTGAAGACCAAAAGGGAAATAAGAAAGATTCTTCAAAATTACTTCTATTTCATTATCGTTAACCTCTTCTCCCTCAATCTTTAAATCTTCTAGGAATGAAACTCCTCCTTCCGGAACGAATTGCAATGCTCCAACACAATCCCGCCCTATTTTGGCAAGCAAACTATAAGCATCTATCCCTCTAGCTCCCACTCGTTCAGCAACTCTCCTTCTTATCAAATCAGAATCAGGGAGCAAGTTTTCAAAGACAGCAGTAACTCTTTCTCCCCTGAATACTTCTTCCCGAAGTGGTAAAGATAAGGAAATAGGAATAGAATACTCCCAATCAAGCCAGCTTTTATCATAGTGAAACTCTACAGCTCCACTCGCTTTCTTCTCGAAACAACCAACATGCTTATTGTTAAGATAAACTAAAAGGGGTGTATTTTGTTTTGTTCTTGTCATTAAAATATGTTTTCTATATTTGATATCTTCTCACGAGGACCGATAGTAAGCTCTAGATCAAGAGCAACCAAAACAGATAATAGTGTTTGAATTTTCATTGCAGGATTACCTGATTCAATTAAGGAGATGGTTGCCTGACGCAAGCCGCATTTTTCACCTAGCTCTGCCTGGCTTATGCCTTGTTGCTTCCTTGTCCTGCGGATAACTTGGCCTATTTGATTTTCATTTCGAGCAAGATATTTCATTTCTTCCTCCTATGAACTTATTATACGCTATTATATATAAATAATAAATATACTAAATAACGAATAATTATATTTTATCCCAAATATCGTATATTTTTGATATTACTTTTCGACACATAACACTGCCGAGCTGATAAAACTGCCAGTAATTTGTCTGGCAGGATGTTTTCTTGGATTACTTTTTACCTTGCTCTTTATTGGGCCATGTCCTACAGGTATAAGTCCTCGAGAACCCACAGCAACCTTTAAAAAAAGAAAAAAGTCTTTAATTTCTTTCTTCAAACGTGGCTTAATACTCATCCAGCAACCTGCTCTTTACCTTACTCATACCTCTAAACTTTGGACTTATCTAAAATTTGTCAGGTTCTAAGTTTTAAAAACTTAAATCTATAGGAGTTTCTTAAGGAATAGTGTAAGTTTATTGTAATATCTCATTTTCCTTTTAATTTTTAAATCTTTTTATTGAAAGAGATTCTTATGGCCTATTCTTCATGCGTTGCAGCTAGCATAAATAATATTTCCTCTTCTCCCTTATCTCTCCCCCTCTATACCTCTGTTGTACCAGCAGGATTGCCTTTTCATGGAGATGATCATGTTGATACCAGCTTAGATCTCAATGAATACCTCATTAAAAATAAAGCTTCTACTTTTTTTGTTCGCGTAAGTGGCTCATCTATGAAGAATGCTGGTATTCAAGATGGAGATATTTTAGTTGTAGATCGTTCTATTACTCCTAAGTCTGGTCAAATTGTTATTGCAGCAGTTAACGGTGAACTTACAGTCAAAACCTTTAAAAAAGACAAGAAATCTATTTATCTAGAAGCTGAAAACCCTGCATATTCCTCTATACACCTTAAAGAAGAGGAAGAATTGCTAATCTGGGGTGTTGTAACGTCTGTTGTACATAAGTTTTAAGAGTCCTTACATGACTAGCGTATATTCTCTTATAGACGTTAATAATTTTTATGCCTCTTGTGAGAGGGTGTTTCGTCCATATTTTGTTGGATGCCCTGTTGCAGTCCTATCTTCCAATGATGGATGCATCATAGCACGTTCCAAAGAAGTAAAGGAGCTAGGTATTCCCATGGGAACCCCTCTCTTCCAAATCAAGGATTTAGTAAAAAGGCATAATATTAAGATATTTTCTTCTAATTTTACTCTCTATGGAGATATGTCTCGCCGCTTTGCTGAAATTGTTTCTTCTTTTTCAGAAGAGCTAGAAATTTATTCTATTGATGAGGTTTTCCTAAAATACTCGCAAAGCAACCATGATTTTAGTTCTCTTGGATCTCAAATAAGAAAAACGGTTTTTAGATGCTTAGGCTTGCCTATAAGCTTAGGATTTTCTCATACAAAGACTCTAGCTAAAGTTGCTAATTATTGGGCTAAGAAGGACTCTTCTTACAATGGTGTTTGCATTCTTTTAGATAAAGAAAATATATCTAAAGCCCTCGAAAAGTTACCCATAGAAGAAATCTGGGGTATAGGAAGACGCCTATCTCCAAAACTTCGTATCTTAGGAATAAACTCAGCAAAAGATCTTGCCGAAACAAATCCTAAATGGATGAGAAAAACGCATTCTGTCGTTTTAGAACAGATCGTAAGAGAGCTCCAAGGAGAACCTTGTTTTTCTATCGAAACTACCCCCTCCCCTCCTAAAAGCATACAAGTATCAAGGTCTTTTGGTTCTTGTGTATCAAGCATTTCTGAACTGGAAAGTGCCTTATCCTCTTTTCTAGAAAAAGGAGCTTCAAAACTTAGGAGTCAAAATCTTTTTGCCTTTGGTGTTTATTTTTTTCTTGGGTTCAAACAAAAAAATTCTAAAAAATTTTCTTTTTTATCTTCTTTCATCCCTTTTCCAGATGGAACTCAGAATCCTTTCTTGATGGTACGTTCAGTTTTAAGAGCATT
>CAYUAL010000029.1:0-11381 GCA_964442815.1 uncultured Alphaproteobacteria bacterium
TGCACACTATACCCTATCTCATTTTTTTCTTCTTTCGCTCCATGTGAGGTATCATTTTTGGCAGGCTTGTATCGATGCTCTCCTTCATAGTCCTATTAGACTATTAACTGGGTTTGGATGGGGATCCTATACTGATACTATTTTATCAGGCATTCAGGATATGCCTATATATGCCATACGCTCAGATTTTGTTTACCGTTTTCCAGAAACATTTTTGCCCTACCAATCTTTCCCTCAAAATTGGACTGAATTAGGATTAAATATAAATAATCTTCTTGTTGGAAATGTTGGATTTCACAGTCATAATCAATTTATTGAAGCCCTTGTTTCTTCAGGTATCATAGGAGCCTTTTTATTTTCCCTTCTTTTGATCTTACCTGTATTAACATGTGAAAGAGCTAAACTTGGACCCATGATATTTTGCTGCTCTACTTTATCTATCACCTTTTGCGGCTGGTATGAAACACCAGGAACTTTACCTTACTTAGCAATTTTTTTAGCCTCTACAACCACAAATTATCCCCTAGATAAGTTACGTATTAGTTATTTTTTTAAATTTATCGTCCCTTGTATTTCCGTTATTTTGCTAATTTTTGGGTTATCTCTCCTTTATCTCAATATATGTTTTGATAAAACTATGGAAAAATTTTCAAGTTCTAATCCAGAAAAAGTATTAAGCTTAAATGTGAAAGATTACATGGAAAGCTCTGGCCCTGGAGGTGTTTATTTTTCTATCTTTTTACGAGACTTTGTAAATTCAGTCCAACATAGACCCTTAACACCCATAGATATTAAAGTACTAAATGACTTATTCTACACTTCTCAAGCAATAAAAAAGCCTAGCTTGGTCATGCTTTCATCAGAATTACCTTTATATGATTTTTTAATGAATAAAACACAAGATCCTAGGCTAAGTGGCTTGAAAGGAACCATAACGCATTATCAATGGTGGGAAAAACGTCTTGATATACTCCTTAAACAATGGTATTCCCGCGTAGATCTAATGATACCGTATTTTAATTGGCACATGCAGCAAGATCGAAAGCTGCTTTCCGTGAAACTTATCGAAAATATCTTACAGAAAAAGGGAAAAAGTTCTACCTTATTAAACTACCTAAAAACGTTAGAAAAATAACTTCCCCTAAAGATACGAAATCCCAGACTAATTAGAAGACCTCTTTATCCAGAAGTATACAGGCGTGCTTGCAAAAAAGAGGAGTGATCCTAAAGCTATTGTCTCATACCCTGCTCCTACCATTGCCCAAATAAGATAGAATAGAGCCATGAAAACGAGAGCTAAGAGCCCATAAAATGTTCTCTTCCTTGGATGTTTAATGAGTAGAAGAGAAGCTACAACTGGATATAAGTAACATACAAGCACAGAAAAAGCAGAGATCTTTATAATGTACACATACTGGGTCACCAAAGAACCTGACTGACTCATAAGTAAAAGGACTGTTACAATACCACTACTTATTAAAAGACTGAAAATGGGAGTTCCTTTATGTACTCCTTTTTCAAAGACTCTGGGAAACAAGCCATCACGAGAGGCCGCATAAGGCATTTGTGCTTGTAATAAGATCCACCCATTTAACGTACCAAGCCCTGATATAACTGCAACTAAAGCAACCAAACCTTGTATCCACCCCAAAGAGAGATTTGGAAAAAGCTTTCCAGCCGCTAATGCATAAGGCGCCTGAGATTGAGCTAAATCCGAAGAAGGCACAACTCCCATAATAGCAATGGCTCCTGAAATATAAACAAACGCACTAATAAGTACCCCTAAAATAGTTGCTCGAGGAATTGTTTTTTCAGGATTTTTGATAGCTTGGGCCGGAATAGTAGCAGATTCAATTCCTATAAAAGCCCAAATAGTTAAAATAGACGTCTCGGCAAGCGCCTTTAAAACAGAGCCATTAACCGATTCAGGAAGCTGAAAAGAGAAATTATCTAGCTGTACAAAAAAGAGACCCACAGCAGGAATAAGAAGAAGTGGAATGAGCTTCAAAACTGTCGTTAAATTCTGTACAAAAGCAGCCTCTCTAATTCCTAAGCAATGAATGGCTACAAATGTCCAGTAAATACAAAGGCTTACAATAAGAGCTAAATCTTTATCTTGCGCAATCTGTGGAAATAAAATGGATAAATAAGCAGGAATACCCACTAAAAAAGCAGCATTTCCAATACATGCAGCGATCCAATAATTCCAAGCTACTTGAAACCCAATGTATTCTCCAAATGTTTTGCGACTATATGCATATAGTCCTCCAGCTAATGGAACACGATGGGATAAGTAAGCAAATATAAGAGCTAAACAGACTGCCCCTCCTGTACTAATAAGCCACCCAATAAGAGCATACCCTCCATAAGGTGCTAAAGCAGCAGGTAACAGAAATATACCTGTACCTATTATATTACCAATAATAAGACATGTAGCTGTAAAAAGCCCTAATTCCCTATGTGTTTTAAGTGTAGTTGGCTTCTCCTTATCTTTAGGTTGAAAAGAAGATATTTTAGGAAGAAGAGAGGACATCAAGAGGGCCTTAGCAATAAGTGATGATGTCATCCCGCGGTATGACACTCAAGAGGAAAGAAGACTCTTATACACATCTAAAATTTCTTTATTAATCTTGTCTACCGAAAAGTGTTCTTCCACAAGATGGCGGGACTTTTTTCCCATCCTTTGTCGTAAAGACGCATCTAAAGCTAATGTTTCTATTGCTTGCGCAAGAGCTTTTCCATCCCGTGCAGGAACTAAAAAACCATTTATTCCCCCTTGGACTACTTCCCGGCATCCAGGCACATCCGTAGCAATAAGAGGCAATCCTACGGCTCCTTGCTCTAATAACGCTTTAGGAAGTCCTTCACGATAAGAAGACAAAAGCCCTATATCCGCCTCTTTTAAGAGTGGTAAAATATCTTTCGTTGCCCCCATAAGATGCAATATGCCTTCTTTTTTCCATTCGTTAAATTGTTCCTGAGAAAGGCTAGCAGGATTTTCTGGGTCAATATCTCCTGCAATGCTAATCTCTATAGGGAGTCCCCTCTTTCTTAAAATATGTGCTGCCTCATAGGTTTCTCCTATACCTTTATCCCATAAAAGTCGGGAGAGCATGAGCACCTTAACTACCCCGCTTTTTTTTGTTTCGCGTATTTTCGGATTAAAGAGATTTGTATCCACGCCAGATCCCCGAATAAGATGTATCTTAGAATCTGCAATAGTTTTTCTCAATATTGCGATATCATCTTTATTTTGCAAAATAAGAACAAGTTTCTTTTTTAAGAACAACAACTTAAATAAATATTTTAAAAAGAGGCGAATTATCTTAGTTTTTAATGTTTGGGAGATAAAAAGATACCCCAGTCCACCTAAAGCATTCACAATACAAGGCACACGTGCCAACTCAGCTGCAAACGTCCCATAAAGAACTGGCTTCATAGCCACATGATGTACAATGGTAGGTTTTATCTTTTGGTAAAGTGTATGCAGTTCTTTTAAGGCTTTCAAATCCTGGGAAAGATTAAGGCCTCCCCTTTTTAATTCTTTTAAAGGATAAAGCTCAAACCCCTCTTTTTGAATAGCTTCTCCATAGCGACCCACTCTTGTAGCAATTCCTACACGGTATCCTGCTTCTTTAGCTTGCCTTGCTAAGTCAATACGATGCCTAAAAAGACCATAATCCTCAGCAATAACAAAAAGCAGAAAAGGAGAAGATTTTTTCTTAAGGAACATATGTATTTGTGCTTTTATTTATCTTTCAGGAATTTAATAGTAAGATATACTAGAAAAAAATTAAAGAAAATCCAATGCCCCAAAATTCCTTTTTAGCTGACATAAAAATAACCTCTGATCCTTTTCAAGTTCTTGATGCTTTTTATATTCAAGATGAAGATACCGCTTTAGCTTTTTTAAAAAGTCATTTAGAAGACTTTACCCCCGCTTTACGAGCATCTATTCTAAAACAAGCGCAAACATGGACGAAAGATCTAAGAACTCCTCAGAAAACAGGGCTTAAAACAGAAAATTTCCTTCAAATGTATCCTCTCTCCCAGCCTGAAGGGATTGCCCTAATGACAATCGCAGAAGCTCTTTTGCGTATTCCAGACGCCGCTACGGCAGAAGACCTTATCAAAGATAAACTTTCCTCTATCGACTGGGATAAAATTCATCCAAAAAAGCAACCAACACTTCAAAAAATAATTTCTTTTGCTTTAGATACAGCAAAAAAAACGCTTCGCTTTAAATATACAAAACCTGCCTTTATTCCAGAGGCTTTTGCAGAAATTTTAGACTCTTTAGGCCGCCCTTTTATTAGGCATACCTTAGAATTTAGTATGCAAAAAATGGCAGAGCAGTTTGTCTTTGCTGAAAATATGGAAGAAGCTTTGAAAAAAGCCACTGCTCTTGAGAAAAAAGGACTGCTTTTTTCTTATGATATGTTAGGGGAGGCAGCCTATACACACCAAGATGCAGAGAAATATCTAAAGGCTTATCAAAACGCTATTTCTCATCTTAAAGAATATAATACTCAAAAAAACCTGCATTCACGGCCTGGAATATCTGTAAAACTATCCGCTCTTTATCCTCGTTATGAAGTTGCTCAAAAAGAGCGCGTTTTTGCGACTCTTTTTCCAAATCTTTTGGACTTATGCAAATTAGCAAAAGAGGCAAATGTTGGGATAACCATAGATGCAGAAGAAACAGACCGTCTTATTCTTTCTTTAGAAATCCTAGAAGACCTTATGAAACATCCCTCTCTAAAGGGATGGGAAGGCTTAGGCTTAGCTGTACAAGCTTATCAAAAACGTGCTTTGAAGATTCTAGACCATTTAGAAAATCTTACACAAGAATATAAATATCCGCTTATGGTACGCCTTGTAAAAGGAGCTTATTGGGATAGCGAAATAAAAGCTGCTCAAGAAAAAGGGTTACCAGGGTACCCTGTTTATACCCGCAAAACCATGACAGATTTATCTTATATAGCTAGTATCTATCGCTTGTTCCAAGAAAAAGGAGGATATTTTTATCCTCAGTTTGCAACCCATAATGCCTATACCGCCGCCGCTGTTTTAAAAATTTCTCAGTCCTTAAATATATCAAGACCCTTTGAATTCCAGAAGCTGCAAGGAATGGGAGATACTTTATATGATATTGTTACCCAACAAACGGGAGTTCCCTGCCGGATTTACGCACCTGTGGGACACTATAAAGAGCTCCTTCCCTATCTCATCCGTCGCCTTTTAGAAAATGGAGCCAATACTTCTTTTATCCATCAACTGGAAAACTTAGAAGTCTCTGTGGAAGATGTTTTAAAGGACCCTCTTTCCACCACGGATACGTGGACTCAAGCAGAAAACCCTAAAATCCCTCTTCCCCTTTCCTTATTTCCTGACCGTAAAAATTCTAGAAGTTTTGATCTAACTTATACACCGCATCTCCTTTATTTAAAAAAAGAGATGAATAAAACTCTTGAAGCTAAAAAAAGTTCCCCATCATCTACATTATCTGAGGGGCAACTTAAAGCAAGCATAGAAACGGCTCACGCCTACTTTCCAACATGGGCTAATACACCTGTAGAAGTTCGTTCTGCTTGTCTTGAACGGATGGCTGATTTTTTAGAGGGGTATATGCCTTCTTTTATGGCTCTTTGCATCCATGAAGGGAAAAAAACTATACCTGATGCTCTCTCTGAAGTAAGGGAAGCTATTGATTATTGCAGATATTACGCACTTCAAGCACGTCATCTTCAAAATCAGCCTTTATCTTTGGTTGGAGCTACAGGAGAAACAAACATTCTTTCTTTCCATCCTCGAGGTATTTTTGCTTGCATTGCCCCTTGGAATTTTCCTCTAGCAATTTTTCTAGGTGAAATAGCAGCTGCGCTTGTAACAGGAAATACTGTTATTGCAAAGCCTTCTAGCTATACTACTCATATTGCTCAAGAAGTTATTAACTTTTTCTATGAGGCAGGTATCCCCAAAGAAGCACTGCATCTAGCTCCTGTGTCAGGTCCTACTTTCCAAAATGCTGTGTTAAAAGACTCACGAGTTAAAGGCGTAGTTTTTACAGGATCTATCCAAACCGCGCAACATATTGCAAAAACTCTTCTAGAACGCGGAGGCTCTCTTGTCCCTCTCATTGCAGAAACAGGAGGCATTAATGCTATGATTGTAGATTCCTCCGCTCTTCCAGAACACGTGGTCCGCGATGTTCTTATTTCTGCATTCCATAGTGCAGGGCAACGCTGCTCAGCGTTACGCCTTTTATGTCTACAGGACGAAATTTTTCCTACTGTTATGCCAACTCTTATCGGCGCTCTTGACGCGTTCTATTTAGGAGATCCTGCCCTTCTATCTACAGATATGGGCCCTCTTATTCATAAAGAACAAAAAGAACTTCTAACCTCTTATATTCAAAAAGCAAAAAAATCCTTTTCTTGTCTTTATGAAGGAAAGGTTCCGGCTGGACTAAAAGATTCTTTTGTTGCCCCTCATATCTTTGAGATTAAGAAAGTAGCGGATCTTCAAAAAGAAGTATTTGGACCCGTCTTACATGTTCTGCATTACAAAAAAGAAGATCTTGGAAAGCTTATAGAAGAAATAAACGCCTTGGGATATGGCCTTACCATGGGCGTTCAAAGCCGCTTAGATTCTACCATAAACGACATACAACAGCATGCCCATGTGGGCAACTTGTATGTTAATAGAAGCATGGTCGGTGCTGTTGTAGGTGTACAACCCTTTGGAGGAGAAGGCCTTTCAGGTACAGGCCCTAAGGCAGGTGGCCCTTTCTATCTTCCTCGTTTTTGTGTAGAAAGAACGTTGACTATTAATACAACCGCAACAGGTGGGAATACAACGCTTCTCATGATGGAAAATTCTTAATGAAAAAGAAACCTTTTAAAAAAGACTCTTCCTTTTCTTGCCCTAAATCATTTGAAGATACTTCTAAGAAAACATTTTGGATGTATGGGCTCCATCCTATCCTTGCAGCTTTAAAAAACGCTTCTAGACGTAAAGATCGCCTGGTTCTTACTTCTCACAAGAAAGAAGAATTTCTAAAACTATGTAATGACAAAAATATACCCCTTTCCTCTTCTCTTTCCATAGAGGAAAAAGAGCCTTCTTTTTTCACTACGCTTTTTCCGCCTCAAACCGTTCACCAAGGGATAGCTCTTCTTGTTCATCCTCTTCCTACGTTTTCCTTAGAAGATATCTTAGAAAAAGATTCTTCTACTATAACCCTTGTTCTTTTAGATTGTGTCACTGATCCTCATAATGTAGGAGCGATATTGCGCTCTGTTGCAGCATTTGGGGCAGACGCCCTTGTACTTTTAGATCATCATGGAGCTGCTTTAACAGCGGTAACTGCAAAATCTGCTTCGGGGGCTTTGGATACAGTTCCCATTATTGAAATAAAGAACATGGCGCAAACCCTAGAAACCCTCAAAAAACATAATATTTGGTGCTATGGATTAGATGAACAAGGTACAGATATATTAGGAAAGATAGATCTACCTCAGAAATGTGCTTTTGTTTTAGGAAGCGAAGGAGAAGGCCTTAGACGCCTTACCAAAGAAAAATGCGACTTTCTGATTCAAATCCCAACACATCCCCAATTTCCTACTCTTAATGTATCTACCTCTGCAGCTGTATGCCTTTACGAGCGTATAAGATGTTTAAATTAGAAATATAAGGATTTATCATGTCGCCCCTCTTCGTTGAATACTTTTGTATTTTAGGTCTTTCCTATCTTTTTGGAAGCATCCCTTTTGGGCTTATTCTCACCAAGTTTTTAATGGGCCAGGATATTCGTCAGATTGGCTCAGGAAATATCGGAGCTACCAATGTAATGCGATCAGGCAATAAAGGGCTTGCCTTTCTAACTCTCCTTTGCGATGCCGGCAAAGGAGCTTTGAGCGTTTTTATTACTACTTTGTACTTTCCAGAGATTTCTCACTTCACAGGATCTTTGGCTCTTGTGGGAAGTGTTGTTGGCCATATCTTTCCTATATGGCTTGGGTTTAAAGGAGGCAAAGGTGTTGCCACATTAGCCGGAGCCACTCTTGTCCTTTCCCCTGTTCTGGGTTTTACAGCCCTCGGAATCTGGATAGGTATTTTTATTATAACACGTATTTCTTCTCTCAGCGCTATTATCAGCCTAAGTCTCACGCCTTTTGTCAACTTTTTTCTACCTCCATGCATGCAAGGAGGGTGTTTTTGGGGTCATGCTTTCTTCTTTAGCACTTGCCTTCTTGTCATCTGGCGCCATAAAGATAACATCCGCCGCCTTTTAAAAGGCGAAGAGAAAGCTTTTAAATAAAAATCAATATAGACGAAAAAGACTGCTTATCTTCATCAATCTGGAAAAAACTGGCCATGGAACCCAAAAGGAATGAAGTGAGGGGCTTCTATCCTTGCGAGTTCTTTCAGGTTTTTTGCATCGAGGATTAATAAAAACGCTTTACGCGTAGTAAGATCATTGAGTACGCAGAGGAGAACACCATCGTCTTCTGTTTGAGCTTGCGGGTTGGGAACAAATACTGGTTCGCTTGCATAAGCATTTTCTTGGAACCAATAAGTATGATTTGGTTCAACATGGTTATATTTGACGATGCCATAACCTTTATCTTGAATATGAACGGCATAAAAGTATTGATATTCTTTCCCCATGAAAGAGTCGTTAAGACGGGGAAACTCTAAAAGTTCTTGGGTAACTGGATGAATTTTTACATCATTACTTGAAAGATTTATCTCCAACCGAATCACTCTGTTATCCAGGTTTGCAATAAAAGGATATTTGTTTACTTCGTAGTTTATGTCAGGTGTTGGATAAGCAATAAGATCAATAAAGATTTTTCCGTCTTTTTCAAATCCATTAATATGATGGAAAGAGAAAAAAGCCTCTGTTGAAAAAGACCAAACTTGACCTGAATTTTTATCGATAACATAGATAAAAGAAGATTCATTGGGGTACCAGGAGAATGCTTCAATGAAGCCATTAACCATGTCCATAGGATTTTTAGCGCGCAACGGATAATCTACGAGAACAAGATATTTTCCTGCCAGCGAAAAGCTATGCATATAAGAAACGGAAGAAACAGGAATGGACGCAATAAGTTTTCGCTCATTTGATAGAGGAGGAATTGTATAGATTTGATAGGAAGACCCAAAGAGTCCTACTTTGATAAGGTAGTTCCACATAGCCTTCGTATCGGGGTCTTGTAGTATATGGGCGGATTCAACACTATAATTCTTGGGAAGATCATCCGCATAGTCAAAAGGCTTAAGCGTAGTAAGATTTTTATCAAATTCAACAGGTAAGGGCGCTTCTGTCAATGCAATGAGTCGATTATTAACTTTAGCAACATTCACATTTGCATTCATAATGTCTTCGTTGGGGACATTAAAAAGAAAATCTATGAAAGAAAATGGACTTGAGGATGCTTGTTGAGCAAAGCCAGCAAAATCAAACTCTCCTGTGTTGAGAAATTCTTGATAAGGTGTAGATTTAAGAAATTTACACGTGTAAGTGATTTTTCCTTGGCGAATATTGAAGGCATGTAATTTTGCCAACCCATCAAACCAACTTTCAATAAAGGCATTCTGCCCTCTTACGAGACCTGGACCATTTCGGATAAAATCTCCTTCGAGCCAATCAGGGATATGACCCTCTACTTTAAGAGAAATATCTGCCATTTCTTCTCTATTTTGAAAGAAATAAAGAGGCGACATTTTTCGATTTTGGAACTCAGCGCGCCAAGGAATGTTACTTTCTTTAGAAGAGCAACTTGCACAAATAAGACCGACTAAGAAAATTCCGAAGAGTTGTCGCATGGGCTTTGGGACTTTTAAGGAGAGAATTAATTTTACCTGAAGGTGCATTCTTGATATCCATAAACCTTAAACTATTTCTTATTTTCGAAAAAGTAAATAAACAGAAATAGCATGTGTTTATATTTACGCGAATGAAAATATGTTTAGAATCAAGAGACATTAGTCTACTACGCGTTTCAAAGCAAAATTCTTCACTCATTGCATTTATTATTTCACTAACCTTACTCTTTCTCACTCTCTTCTGCTGCTCCTTCCGTATAAGCTACAGAAGTTTCTACAGTCTGTTTTATTGATAACATTTTCAGCTCTCTTCTTATTTTCTAATATAACACTAACATTGGAACGACGAGTTTGTTCTTTTTCTTCCCTTTTTTGCTCCTCGTTAATACAATCTCTTTCTAAAAGTAAAGAAGCTATTCCAGAGTAACAGGAGGAGGCTGTTTCAGGGAGGAGATCTTTCAGGGGATTACTATAACAATCCCCCTTTTCGCCTTTTAAATAAAAAAGGGATAGAACCTAATTGATTTCGTTCTAACCCCCTCTTGTAAACTTAAGATCTTTTCTAATCTGTTACTGTAGGAACTCCAAAAGTACGATCAGTTACACCATCAGTAGCTGCTGTTGCGATAGCTGCTACTGTTTTAGTAGGAGTGCTTCTTCCTAGCTTGATTACTCCTGATCCGTATGGACTCAAAAAGTATTCCTCCTCATCAATAGAACCTTCTGTTTTTTTCGTAGATGCTGCTGTTGCGGTAGCTGCTACTGTTCTAGTAGGAGTGCTTCCTAGCTTGACTACTCCTGATCCGTATGGACTCAAAAAATATTCCTCCTCGTCAACAGAACCTTCTGTTTTTTTTGTAGATGCTGCTGCTACTGCTGCAGCTATAGTAGCCCCTGCCGCTGCACGGTTAAACACACAGGAACTAGCATGCCATGCATATTCCTCAACTTCTCTTAGTTCCTCTCCGCTAGATTTCATAGCAAAAGACTGAGAAGCAATACCTAAAACAAAAATACCTAATAACATAGACAAAGTTAATTTCTTCATAATATCCTCATACTATTAATTTATCACATGAATATACATACTACATATTCTATAAATGAATATAGAACATGCATTCCCTTAATATAAGGACAAAAAATCTTATTTCAAGGTAAAGCTGAAAAAATTTAAGCCTTTAGGTATTTTATCTAGCCTGCATGCTAATATTTGCGTGAATGAAAATAATTGATTTTGTAAGTTTTATTGTTTAGAAAAGTGTTTTTATTTTACTGCTTTCAGAAACTGTATTTTTCTATCTTTATAACAAGCTAGTAGTTTTCCTTCACGCAGAGCTAGTGCCTTTTCTCCAAATATCTCTTTTCTCCACCCTTTTAAGAAAGAAGGTTTATCTGGATCTTCTTCTTGTGCAAAAGAAGCCATTTCCTCACGAGAAGCTATAAGAGTTGTCGCTATGCCTTCCTCCTTACTTGTTTCTTGTAATAAGAGTTTTAATTGACCATAAATATCATCATCTTCTAAATCAGTAAAGAAAAGTGTT
>CAYUAL010000029.1:11391-13678 GCA_964442815.1 uncultured Alphaproteobacteria bacterium
ATATAACCCCTTTTCTTCTTGAGACGGTCTTGGCCTTCTAGACGGCAGACCAGGGATAGAAACTGGATCAAGTGCATATATATACTCTTGAACTTCTTGAATAGATATCTGAGAAGGGATTTTTTTACCTAATGTAGAAAAAAAGGCGTCTCCTTTTTTAAACTTAATCAGAAAAATCATATCTTCTTCTGTCAAAATCCGCTTACGTGATAAATTTAAATTTTTTGCTGTTTTTTCTCGCCATGAGAGCAATGCGTATAAAAGCGGAGCTTTCTCCGGAGACACCTCTAAAGCTAATCGCTTATAAGACTCAGAAATAAACGACGTAAAAGTTTCTTCCTTCTCCCAATAAGCCATCTCCTCTAGAGCCCAAGAAAGGCGCTTTTTTTCTTCAAGTTTCTTAATACATAGTTCATATATTTCTCGTAAATATAAAACATCTTCTGCCGCATACGCTATTTGCTGCTCTGTTAAAGGCCTTTGTCTCCAATCCGTCTGTTGAGCTGTTTTATCAATTTCTTTTCCTAAAAAAGAATGGCTCAACGTTTGATAACTTGCAGACAATCCAAAATTCAAAAAAGCTGCTGCAATTTGCGTATCAAAAATGTTCTGTACAGGCTTACCCGTAAGATGAAAGAGTATTTCTAAGTCTTCGAAAGGTGCATGAAAAACTTTTTGGATAGATTTATTTGCCAATATCTCAAAAAGAGGCTTCCAAGCCGTAGAAATATTTTCTTCTTCTTTTGGATCTAAAAAAATAACTTCTTTAGATGTTCCAATTTGAAGCAAGCATAATTCGGCAAAATAACTGCTTTTACGATAAAACTCTGTATCAATAGTAATGAAAGCCTCGTTTTGCTTTATATCCTTGCAAAACGCTTTTATATGAACAGGGTCTTTCAAAAAAATAGGCGACATATCTATCAAAAACAGTATAGAAATTTTTTCAGAAAAAAACGCCGCTTTTTGCCCCTCCCCGAATTGTTTTTATTATTAATAAAGGCAAAAAACGACGTTTTTATACAGAAGAGAAAAAGTTTACTTATTATTTTTTCTTCTTCGTTGATACTGCAGCAGGTTTTTTTGCTACAGGTTTCTTAGGAGCAGCCTTTTTGGGTGCAGAAGGTTGCGCTTTTTTCTCAGCAGGCTTAGAAGCAGCTGCTACAGATGCTTTACTTGAAACAGGTTCTTCCGTCTTTCCGCCTTTTTTGCTTTTTAAGATACGATCTACTTGCTCGTCTTCCCAACCACTTTTCATGAAAGGCAAGGCATGCATAATAGTACAGACTACGTCTTGGATAGGCTTTGGTGGAAGCTTAAGATCAATAGCTTGGATAAACAAGGGAATGCCCCATGCTATTATTACCCAAATGGGCCAAAAATAACCTTCTCCCGATAAAAGCCAAACAAGAATAAGTCCGGCATTTACTATAGCATACAATGCCAATTGCCTATAGAAATGACCCAACCGATGCACATAGGCACGTACATCGTTTTCTGTTTTTAATTCATGATGAATTGATTTCATTAATCTCTCCCTTTTCTTTATGATCTTATTAACTTTAAGAGATAACTTACTAATATATTTATACCATATCTAAAATTAGAGAAAACCGTAAAAAAACAATATTTTCTTTAAAAAACAAATGCTTGCTTAACCTATTGATTTTAAACCAAAAAATTATTTTGCATGATTTTAAAATAATTTACTGGAAAAATGGAAGCAGAATTCCTTATAGTAAGAATACTTGAAAAAGGAGTATCTTACGTATGCCAGAAATTATTCTAAATGGTCCCGATGGACGCTTAGAAGGACGCTATCACCTCAACTCCAGTCCAGAAGCACCCGTTGCCTTGATTTTACATCCTCATCCTCTTCATGGAGGAAGTATGAATAATAAGGTTACCTACCTTACTTATCAAGCTTTTATAGAACGCGGTTTTTCGGTTATGCGATTTAATTTTCGCGGTGTGGGTAAGTCTGAAGGAGTGTATGATAACGGAGAAGGTGAACTTGCAGATGCAGCAACCGTTCTTGATTGGCTCCAAAATTTTCGTCCAAACGCACGCTCTTTCTGGGTATCTGGTTTTTCTTTTGGAGCTTGGATTGGAATGCAACTTTTGATGCGTCGCCCAGAAGTACGAGGTTTTATTTCTGTCGCACCTCCTGCTAATATGTATGACTTTAGCTTTTTAGCCCCCTGCCCTATCTCTGGGCTTATTGTTCACGGCGACCGTGATGATGTTGTTCCTGTAGATAGCGTAAAAAATCTCCTCGGAAAACTTT
>CAYUAL010000030.1:0-13507 GCA_964442815.1 uncultured Alphaproteobacteria bacterium
TCGTTTATGTGCTCTTCTCAAGCCAGTCTTAGAATCCCCTCACACTAAAAAAATAGGACATAATATTAAATACGATAAGCTTGTTTTGGAAAAATATGGACTTGTCCTTGAGCCTTATGAGGATACCATGGTGCTTTCGTATGTTTTGGATGGGGCTAAGACAACCCATGGGTTGGATGTTTTAGCTTCTGCTTATTTTAATCATAAAGCCATTACCTACAAGGAAGTCACAGGTGAGGGGAAAAAGGCCAAAAATTTTGCAGAAGTTTCGTTAGAAGAAGCTTGTACCTATAGCTGTGAGGATGCATGGCTTGCGTTGCAGCTATATGATTTGTTAAGTCGGAGGTTAAAAACAGAAAGATTAGAAGCTGTTTACGAGGGGTTGGATCTTCCTTGTGTGGACGTTTTATGTGCCATGGAGCTGCGGGGTGTTTATGTGGATCCTAAGACACTGCACCATTTAAGTGCTGTTTTTTCACAACAACTGCAAGCTTTAGAGGAAGAAATACACCAGTTAGCTGGACGGTCCTTTAATATTGCATCGCCTAAACAGCTCAGCGAGGTCCTTTTTTCGGAGCAAGGATTTAGTGGCACGAAAAAAGGCAAATCAGGAGACTTTAGTACGCGCGCAAATATTCTAGAGGATTTAGCTGCAGAAGGGCATCCTCTCCCTTTAAAAATCTTAGCTTGGCGTCAGATTGCAAAATTAAAAAGCACATATACCGACGCGCTTATTAATCAAATAAACCCCAAAACACATCGGGTTCATACGTCCTATTCCCAAACAACTACAAGTACGGGGCGGCTTTCATCTTCTAATCCTAATCTTCAAAATATTCCTGTGCGAACAGAAGAGGGGCGTAGTATTCGTAAAGCTTTTATGGCGCCTAGTGGGAAGGTGCTGCTTTCTTTAGACTACTCGCAAATCGAGCTTAGACTACTTGCACATATGGCAGATATTGCGTCGTTAAAGCAGGCTTTTTGGGAAGGTAAAGACATTCACGCCATAACAGCATCTGAAATTTTCCATGTTCCTTTGCAAGATATAGACAAAGAATGGAGACGTCGTGCAAAAGCGATTAATTTCGGTATTATTTATGGAATTAGCCCCTTTGGGTTGGCGGCACAGATAGGTTCTTCTCGGGAAGAAGCTAAAGAAATCATCCAACGATATTTTAAAACCTATCCTGGCATAGAAGCCTATATGACGCGAACAAAAGAAGAAGCCCATAAGAAGGGTTATGTAGAAACCCTTTTTGGAAGAAGATGTTTTATTCCAGGCATCCATGATAAAAATGGCCAAGTCCGGGCTTTTGCAGAGCGCCAAGCTATCAATGCTCCTTTACAAGGAACGGCTTCGGATATCATCAAGAAAGCCATGGTCCTCATTGAAGAAGATTTTTCAAAACGTCAGGAAGAAACGCCTTGGATGATTCTCCAAGTCCATGACGAGCTTGTCTTTGAAGGAGAAGAAATGATTCTACAAAGTTATTCACCATTTTTGAAGCAAACCATGGAGAAAGTCATTTCTCTTTCTGTTCCTTTGATAGTGGATGCTTCTGTGGGAAATAATTGGGGCGAAATGCTGACAGTAAAAGTAGATTAAAGACTTCTAAATGAAAAACCCACCTAACCAGGTGGGTTTTTAATAAAGAAGTTACTTATAAAATTAAGAGTCAGTTCCTGACCTTTTTATTTCATCTGCATGTACTTTTACATCATTTACCAAGCCATGTTTAAAATCCTCGTCTTTTACCATGACATTTACAGCTTGCTCAGGAGTTGTTTGTCCTGCTGCAACTTTTGCGGCATGATGATGAACATGATGATGATGTTTATGGGATGCATGTGTCTCGTGTGCACTAACGGTTCCGGCATATCCTAAAGCGCTGGCAAGAACTAAAAAAGCTATATTTTTCATGATTTGTTTTCCTTCTTTTGTTTATTATTAATTAAATAGCAAAAGAGAAGATTTATCTTCTGCTTAGATAGATAATAGAATATACATAATAAAAAGCAAGAGGATATAAATATGCGTCAGAAGAAAACATTAAAAAAAGAAATGCTCATTCTTTCTTTTTTAGCTTTATGCGTTACCGGGTGCGAAAGCATGAAAGCTCCTTCTTCTAAAGGGAGTGTAAATCCCTCCTCCTCTTCGGGGGTAGTAGAAGATGGTTATGTGGTTGAAGGAAATGATGGCCAAATAAGAGGCGCTGCTTCTGATACGGAACAGAGTCCTTTTGAGAGAGGAGATGGTGTTTTGCCAGATTCTCTTGGATCTGGATACGAAGATGTTCTTCCTCCTATTTAGAAGTCAAATTCTAAAAGATATCAATAAATGCAACTAAGGAATATAAAAATGAAAAATAAATTAAAAATTGGAGTCTTGCTTTTTTCTTTATTAGGTTTAGGGATGGGAGCTTATGAAAGTGCCCAGGCTGAGTCTATAGAAAACCAAGTTAAAACAATAGTAGCAAGAGATCTCCAAGTGAATGAAGCAATCATAAACAAGGAAACAGACTTTTATAATGATCTTCAGGCTAACCCAAGCCAAGTAAATCAGCTCATAACTGATATACAAAATGAATTTAAAGTAACATTCCCTCCAGATGAAGCCCAAAAGATAACAACAATTAACAGTGCTCTAGAAGCTTTACGAAATCGGGGGATTAACTACCCTTAGCCTTTTAATTTATAAGATCAAGAAGAAAAATTCTTTAATACTTTATAAGCCATAAGAGCTTTTTTGCGGGCTTGAGCATGGTCTACTATAGGCATAGGATAAGTATTTCCAAGGATTACATCGTGCTTTTCTAAAAGAGAAGGAGGCGCCATAAACGGCTTATGAATATACTCGCTGGGAAGATCATTAAGCTCCGGAACAAATCTCCGAATATAATCACCTTCTGGATCAAACTTTTCTCCTTGTAGAATGGGATTGAAAATCCGAAAATAAGGAGCAGCATCTATACCTGAGCCTGCTACCCACTGCCAGTTCATGGCATTGACGGCTAGGTCTGCATCTAAGAGTGTCTCCCAAAACCATCTCTCTCCTGCTTGCCATGGGATAAGAAGATCCTTCACTAGAAACGAGCTAACGATCATACGCACTCGATTATGCATCCAGCCTGTTTGCCATAGTTGGCGCATGCCAGCATCTACAATAGGATATCCTGTATTTCCTTCTTTCCATGCTTTAAAAAATAGGGGACTTTCTTCCCACGGGAAAGAAGCAAATTCTGAGCGTAAAGATTCTTTTGGCATAGTTGGGTGATGGTAGAGAAGATGATATGCAAATTCTCTCCATCCTATTTCAGTTAAAAAAGCTTTCTTATCTTCGTGCGGGGCTTGAGAATGTTTTACATGCTTCCATATATAAAATGGACTGATCTGTCCAAATCGTAGATAAGGAGACAGCAGGGAAGTAAAGTTTTTCCCTGGGAGATTACGATTAGAACTATATCCTATTAAGCTTTTATCAAGAAAACTATGAAAACGATTTAAAGCTTCTGCCTCACTTGCTTTCCAGATAGGTTTGAATTTTTTTGTCCAGTTATGAGGAGCGGGTACGAGATTTAAAGATTCTATAGTTTCGGTCGATAGGCAGTTATAATTAAAGGTCTGTGGATTCTCTTTTTCAGGTAAGATATAGAGAGGCCGGTTTTCTATGCCTTGTGAAAGACAAGCTTTCCAAAAAGGAGAAAATACTTTATACCCCTCTGGTTTGTTTTTTTTAAATAATGTGGGAGGAAAAAGAAGCTTTGAATCCCAGATATAAATAGAAATATTCAAGTGCGTTTCAAGAGATTTTAAAAGAGATACTTCTTGAGGATCATAGGATATGTTTGTGTGAAGAGAAAAATTTCCCAATTTCTGACGTAGCTCTTGAAAAATGGCAAAAGGCTTTCCCTTTTTTAGGATAAAAGGAATACCTTTCTCAGCAAGGTCTTTTTTAAAAGAGAGAAGGCTTTGATGAAGCCACCAATTTTGCGCTGCACCTAGAGATTTTATTTCATCATAAATAAAAAGAGATAAAACAGGGCTTCCAGATATTAAAGCATGGTAAACGGGAGCATTATCAATGAGACGCAAATTGTCGCGAAACCATATAATTGTAAAAGACATGAGATTGTAGGGAGAGGATCTTTAAATTTTAGTTAGCTAATTTTACCTTATCTTGTTTCTTTTATTCAAGTTATTTATTAGACAAAAACAAGAATTCAGATAAATAAATTTATATGTCTCTTAAAAGAAATAAGATATTCTAAAAGAGATATAAAAATAAGGGAGGCATAAAATGAAAAAATTATTACAAAAAACTACATATTTATCTGTTTTACTCTTGGGAATGGGAGTATTTACAGATACATACGCACGTCCTTTTGATTTTGATATTGATAGTGCTACAGGTGATGAGAGTGATTTTGCAGCAGGGTATTTTCATACTCCCAAAGAAAATAATTTTGTAAGACGCCAAAGTTATCAAAGTGCTTCACTTCGATCTGCTTTAGATTTAAGAGCGGAATAAAGAGCATTCTTTTCGGCAGTTTCTTTTAGAGCGTTGTTCATACGAGAAAAACTTTCATGAAGCCGTTTTTCTAGATAACTCCAGCTTATATTAGCTAGAAACCCTGAGAAGTTTTCTCCATGAATAACTGAAGTCTTATTTGTGGATAGTGGTTTGAGAAGAAAATAATGCTCCCCTTTAAAGAGCCAAGAGATACCTAAAAACTTCCCAAGCCACCGTAACTCATGGAGCGGTTTTAGGCATATAATTTTAGGAGTGAAACGGTTTTTCTTTCCCTCTATGCAAGTGGTGATTTTGAGTTTTTGAGAGGAAATTTTTTCTACTTTTACAAGAAAAGGGTTCCAGGCAGGGTATTTATCGAAATCTGTAAGAACAGACCAGACAGTTTGGATAGGGCTATTTATGGTAACCTGAGTTTGAATGCTCTTTACTTTTGACAAAGATTATTCCTTGTCCAGATCAGGTTCTTCGACCTCTTCAATAACATCTAAGACGTCGTCTGCTTCGGTATCTAGCTCTGAGGTATCTTCTATCAGAACATCTCCTTCAAGGACGGCATCTTCAATCACGGCTTCTTCCAACAGAATTTCAGGAGAGTTTACTTCATCTAGAGCAAGCCGGGCCTTCTTTTCTTCTGCGCTTAAGCGACCACGCCGGGGTTTAACGAGTGCCTCTGGATCATAGGTTGTGCCACATTTGGGACAAAGAATAGGATTTTTATTCAAATCATAAAACCGTGCTGCGCAACTAGGACAAACGCGCTTTAATCCCCACTCTGGTTTGCTCACCGCAAGCTCCTTATGTTATTTGACAATACGTTACAATAAAAATATACTTCCGTTTGCCATGAAGAAGACGTTTTGTCAAAAAAAAAGTCAGGGATGATCCATAATTTCCTCTTTTTTTAATGAAAGAGTTGTATTCTTTGATGCAAATTTAAGTTAATACAAAGCTATTAATTCAGAGAACTAAGGAATATTACCTATGTCAGGCTCTTTTGTATCCCAAGACGTTGTTTTAAAAATCGGTCATCTCGCTAGGATAAAAATACCAAATGAGAGAGTGGCATCTCTTGCTCAAGAAATGGCAGGGATTTTAGAATGGGTAGGAGAACTTAATAAAATTGATACCCAAGACATAAAGCCTTTGGCAAATCCAATGCAGATATTCATCCCTTCTACACCAACGCAGCCAGATGAAGTGAAAGATGGCGGATATGTAAAGGAAATTTTATCAAATGCGCCAGAAGTCGCGTTGGATATGTTTGTGGTACCTAAGGTTGTGGAATAAAGGATTTATTGATGTCATCCTCTTCTCTTTTAATGTTAAGTGCTTCTGAAGCTCTTGGGAAGCTAAAAAAACGGGAAATTTCTTCTGTTGAATTAACAGAAGCTTATATAACACAAGTAGAAAATACACGTGGTCTTAATGCTTATGTATTAGAGACGCCAGAAGTAGCACGTGCAGCTGCTCAAAAAGCAGATGAAAGATATCAAAAACAAGAGTCTCTTCCTTTAGATGGTCTTCCTTTTGCTCAGAAAGATATTTTTTGTACTAAAGGTATTAAAACAACAGTAGCTTCGTCGATCTTAGGAAATTATGTTCCTCCTTATGAGTCAACTATCTCTCAGAAGTTAAGGGATGCTGGAGTAGCACTTTTAGGAAAAACAAACATGGACGAATTTGCTATGGGATCCTCCACACTGACAAGCGCGTTTGGGGTTTGTTATAATCCGTGGGTAGCTAAAGATAGTCCTACGGTACCTCTTGTTCCGGGAGGATCTTCTGGCGGCTCTACTGCAGCTGTGGCTGCTTTTGCAGCTATTGGATCGACCGGTACCGATACCGGGGGGTCTATTCGTCAGCCAGCTAGCTTTTGTGGGTTAGTAGGGATTAAACCCACATATGGTCGGTGTTCTCGATGGGGTATTATTGCTTTTGCGTCTTCTTTGGACCAAGCAGGGGTGCATACGCGGACAGTGCAAGACGCAGCTCTTTTCTTACAATATATGATGGGGCATGATCCAAAGGACTCAACGAGTGCAACCCTCGCTGTTCCTGATCTTCTTTCTGGGCTGAAAGGGGACTTAACAGGAAAGCGCATTGGTATTCCTAAGGAATATAGACCCCAAGGCCTTTCGGAAGATATTCAAAAACTTTGGGACCAAGGTATCGCTTGGCTCAAAAAAAGAGGGGCTCAAGTTGAAGAGGTTTCTCTCCCCCATACTGCAGCTGCGTTGCCTACGTACTATATTATAGCTCCTGCTGAAGCTTCTTCTAACTTGGCTCGGTATGATGGGGTGCGGTATGGTTTGCGCGTAGAGCACAAGGGAGATAATCTCCAAGATCTATATGAGAATACGCGGGCTCAAGGGTTTGGAAAGGAAGTACAACGCCGTATTTTGCTAGGGACATATGTTCTGTCTTCCGGCTATTATGATGCTTATTTCTTAAAGGCTCAAAAAGTGCGTAGGCTTATAGCTCAAGATTTTCAAAATGTTTTTGATAGGGGAATAGATCTTCTCCTAACACCGACCACACCTACGGGAGCTTTTAGTGCGGAGGCACCTCCTACAGATCCCATAGAAATGTATCTTAATGACGTCTTTACAGTACCAGCTTCTCTTGCAGGGTTGCCGGCTATGACAGTGCCTGCTGGATATACAGAAACGGGATTGCCTTTAGGTCTTCAACTTATTGCGCCTGCGTTTAAAGAAAAAGAGCTTCTTGATGCTGGGTATGCGTTAGAGCAGGAGGCTGGGTTTAAAGGGCTTCAGCCTGATAACGTTTTTATCCCTACTACAAATACAGATCATTCTAAAAGGGGGGCGCTATGACTCAGCTCAATCTCATAGAAGGCCGTACAGGAAAATGGGAGCTTGTAATCGGTCTGGAAGTGCATGCGCAGGCTGTTACGAAGTCTAAACTTTTCTCTCGAGCTTCTACCTCTTTTGCAGCGGACCCTAATACACAGGTGTCTTTTGTGGATGCCGCTTTTCCCGGTATGCTACCTGTTTTGAATCAGTTTTCTGTGGAGCAAGCGGTACGTACAGGACTTGGGCTGAATGCTGAGATTAATACTTTTTCGCGGTTTGATCGAAAAAATTATTTTTATGCAGATTTGCCGTCTGGATATCAGATTTCTCAGTTTGAGTATCCGATCGTCGGAAAAGGCTTTTTAGATATTACTTTAGAATCTGGTGAAACAAAACGTATCGGTATTACACGCCTTCACCTAGAACAAGATGCGGGAAAAAGTTTCCATGACCAGCATCCCAGCAAATCTTATATAGACTTAAATAGGTCGGGTGTCACATTGATGGAGATTGTATCTGACCCCGATATGCGTAGTGCTGAGGAGGCTTTGCTTTATTTAAAGAAATTAAGGACGATCTTACGCTATTTGGGAACTTGCGATGGGAATATGGAGGAAGGAAATCTGCGCGCAGATATTAATGTTTCCGTTCGTAAAGCAGGTGAAACAAAATTTGGAACACGGGCTGAAATAAAAA
This sequence comes from uncultured Alphaproteobacteria bacterium, assembly GCA_964442815.1. GTDB lineage: Bacteria > Pseudomonadota > Alphaproteobacteria > 16-39-46 > 16-39-46 > CAYUAL01. The sequence goes on from CAYUAL010000030.1 coordinate 8,041, forward strand.
ACGTCAACTCCTTCCGTTATATTCAGCAAGCTATTGAGTACGAGACACGCCGTCAAATAGAACTCCTAGAAGAGGGCGGATCCGTCGTGCAAGAAACACGACTATATGATCCTACAAAAGGGGAAACACGGTCCATGCGCAGTAAGGAAGAAGCGCATGATTATAGATATTTTCCAGATCCAGATTTGCTTCCTCTTGTTTTGGAGGAGTCTTGGATTAATAAACTTCGAGAGACTTTGCCTGAACTGCCTGATGCCAAGAAGAAACGGTTTATGGAAACTTATGGTCTTTCCTCTTATGAAGCTGATGTGTTGGTGGCTGAAGCCAATATTGCAGCATTCTATGAGCAAGGTATACAAGCGCTTAAAGATGCTCAAAAAGGCCCACGCCTATTAGCCACCTGGCTTATGGGAGATTTCTTTGCAGTCTTAAATAAAGAGAGCAAAGAAATAGAAGAAGCCTCTGTGCAAGCAGAAGGTTTAGCAGAGCTGATTAATCTTTTAACGGATGAAGTGATCTCTGGGCGTATTGCCAAGGATGTCTTCCAAGAAATGTGGGAGACAGGCAAAAACGCAAAGGAAATTGTTGAGACGAAAGGTCTTGTCCAGATAAAAGACACGGGTGCTATTGAGCAAGCTGCGCAAAAAGTTTTAGCAGATAATCCTGCCATGGTTGAGGAATATAAATCCGGCAAAGATAAACTCTTTGGCTTTTTTGTAGGGCAAGTCATGAAAGCCATGCAAGGTAAGGCGAATCCTGCAGCCGTGAATGAAGTCCTGAAGAAGTTATTATCGTAAGATTTTCACATATTGTCATTCTACGGCTTGATCGCGGAATCCAACCTACGCTCTTCGAGCTTCGGTTGGCTAACGCTAGTCGAAGCGAGTTTAGAGCTAGGTTGTCCTCCGAAGCCTTGGCGTAGGAGGACTGACGTTTTTCAGGCTACTCTGGATTCCGTGGTCAAGCCACGGGATGACAGTTTTTCTTGTTGATATCAACTTTTTATTTTTTCAGAAACCTTGAATTTTTCCTATAGATTCTTTATATAAGTAATATAAAAAAATTACATATTTTTTCATTATTTAAATACAAGGTGCATTTATGAATCGTTTCTTTAAGAGTTTTGCATTTATATTATCTCTTTCTTTATATGGCAGCAGTTTGGGCATGAGTTCAAATATACATGCTATGAGATGGGAAGAGATAAGTCCCGAGAAGAAAGAAGTAGCTTTTAAGGCTGCTGGAATGAAAGCAACGATAAAAAGATGGGTATCTGCAGCAAAAGATGGGATAAGCTCTCCCTGTTCAGCAGAAGACATGAAAGATCCTACGGAGTTTGAACGCTTCCTTTCAACCAGAAGAAGTGAACTTAGTAGCACTGTACATAATGCTGGATTTTCCTCTACAGAACAGGCAAGAATTTTAAGCATGCAACTCTCTCGCCTCGATCCTCTTATGGAAAGATATAGAAGTGGGGTATTATCCGTATGGAGAAATCAGGCTATACAAACCGCATTTTCTGGATTGAGTAGGCTTTTTTCCGAATTTAGTTGCCCTATGGATGATTCTCCTACTCCATTTCATAATTACATCGCTAATCTCAGACCTTTAGCGGAGGCTTATGAAAGGTTTAATGAATTTTTAGAGCAGCATTTCTCTGCTGGTGGGCGTGATAATACGTGGATCGTTCGTCGAGACATATTTCCTGGTTTAATCATACCTGGGCAGGGACAAGTACAAGACCTTCTTAATCCAGAAACTAGGCAAAGACATGCACAACTATCGAGAAAAGTAGAGGAAGCTTTAGGTCTAGCTCAAAAATCGGTAGAAAGAAGTCAAAGACTAGGGCGTCGGGATGAAGGTATTATGGCAGTAGGAGGAGCGGCAAAACCCCTTTTAATTCATTTAGATGAGGTAGTACCCCAAGTATTACGGTATCAAGGTCTGTCAGAGCCAGTAACGCTAGTAGGTGAAGAAGAAACTTTAACATGGTTTCAAAATTTGCATGATGGTGGAGTTATAAGTTTTGATCCTGTGACAAGAAGTGCTGTAAGATCAGGATTAGAAACAATTAATAGACATGCGTTCCCTTATGAAGCAGCAGACCACCGAATTCCTTCGAGAGAATATTTTAGGGCACTTACGATTTGGAAACTTATAACAGAACGTTATGGGCATACCTTTCCCGAGGTAGGAGATACGCTTGCTACTATTTTTTTAGATGTAGCTGAACAGGATGGAAAATGTGCGACAGGTGCCATGGGGCGTGCTGCTTTGACATCCTATAAGGCAGCTCAATTCCTTATGAAACTTCCTCCAAAATAAAAATATTCATTGGATTCAGAGGTAACCTAATAAGGGTTGCCTCTCTAGTTTCTCAGAAAATTTTCTTTATTCGCAAGGTATAAAAGTAACATCCTTGCTTCTTGTTAAAAGCTGTGAAATAACTAAGCCTAAGTTTTAATCAAACGGCAAAAAGAGGAGCATAAGGATGGATCGTACCAAGGCTTTGGAAGCAGCACTCGGGCAAATCGAACGGGCTTTTGGAAAAGGCTCTATTATGCGTTTAGGCGCGAATGAAAAGCTAGCTGCGGATATTGAGACCATTTCGACAGGTTCTTTAGGTCTGGATATTGCACTTGGTATTGGGGGACTTCCTAAGGGCCGTATTATTGAGATTTATGGTCCGGAAAGCTCTGGTAAAACCACGCTTGCTTTGCATGTTGTGGCTGAGGCTCAAAAAGCTGGGGGTGTGTGTGCTTTCGTAGATGCAGAACACGCTTTAGATCCGTCTTATGCCAAAAAATTGGGCGTTAATTTAGAAGAGCTTTTAATCTCTCAGCCGGATTCTGGAGAACAAGCTTTAGAAATCGCTGACACACTCGTTCGTTCAGGAAGCGTGGATGTGTTGGTTATTGACTCCGTTGCAGCTCTTGTTCCGAAAGCTGAGCTGGAAGGGGATATGGGAGATACCCACGTAGGCTTGCAAGCACGCCTTATGAGTCATGCTCTTCGTAAGTTGACAGGATCTGTTTCTAAAAGCCATTGTATGGTGATTTTCATTAACCAAATCCGCCAAAAAATCGGGATTATGTTTGGAAATCCTGAAACAACAACAGGTGGGAACGCTTTAAAATTCTACTCCTCTGTTCGTTTAGATATTCGCCGAATTGGAGCTCTCAAAGACCGAGATCAGATTGTTGGAAACCAAACGCGTGTAAAAGTGGTTAAAAATAAAGTAGCCCCTCCTTTCAAGGTTGTAGAATTTGATATTCTTTACGGAGAAGGGATTTCTAAGTTGGGAGAGTTGATTGATCTAGGTGTAAAAGCCAATATTATTGAAAAATCTGGTTCTTGGTATTCTTACAAAACAAACCGCATAGGTCAAGGAAGAGAGGCGGCTCGGGCTTATCTTAAAGAACATCCTGAGATTACTCAAGAAATAGAAGAGGCCATCCGTGCGAATGCTGGCCAAGTGGCAGAAGAGATGATTGGAGGGAGCGAAGCAAGCTTCTCTGATGCATCTTAAAAAATAATAAAAGATGAATCGACTTCTTATAGATTTACCAGAAGTTATAGAAACTCCTCGATTAAGGCTGCAAATGCCTAAAGCAGGCTTTGGGAAGGATCTCTATGAAGCGATAATGGAAAGCTATGAGGACTATGTGCGTTGGTTGGGATGGTCGCCTTCTTTTCCTACAATGGAATCTATTGAAGAGGACTGCCGCAAACATCATGCAGATTTTATATTGCGGGATTTTATTCGTTATATAATCATAGAAAAAAATACAGACATGATTGTTGGAAGGTGTGCATATCCTTCTTTCCAAGTAAATTGGGTGATCCCGCAATTTGGTATTTCTTATTTTATCCGACAAAGCCAACGGGCCAAAGGGTACGCCACCGAAGCGGCACATGCCATGACTTTACTAGCCTTTCAAATTTTAAAAGCGAAAAAAGTAGAAATTTATTGCGATGATGAGAATCTAGCAAGCCGGCGCGTTCCAGAGAAATTAAATTTTGAGCTGGAATATACCCAAAAAGGGGGCTGGCCACGGCCAGATGGAAAGCTGGCAACACTTCATACCTATTCGCTTTTTACACCAGATAGATTGCCTACTTTGAGAATAAGTTGGTAAAGACAAAAGTAGAATAAATTAACGTCAGTTCGATATAAAAAAGATTAGAAATAAGCTTAAACATACCAAAGGGTTTAGATATTCTTTATATCAAACTGACATTATATAAATAGTGGCCTTTAAAAGATCTGTTCAACCCCATGGTGAGGTTGCCTATTATAATTAAAAGTAATTTTGTGCGTATGGAAGTTTATGTTTACATCAAGAGAAGCTAAATCTCCTACGTGAATGGAGTAAGGTAAGACTAGACTTGTTACTTTTTCATGCTGATGGTAAAGATGTAGAGATATCTGACTAGCGGCTATACTACCACCTGATTTTAATACAGCAAGACTAGAAAGCTCCATAGGAATTACTGAATGTGAGGGGTTAATAGGAAAATCTTGGAGAAATATGGGCTCACTACCCCCCCTGATCTCTATAGAAGCATGATATCCATGCGGGATAGAGGCCTCAGTCTCAATATCCACATCAAACCTATGGGGATTAGCATATACGAAAGTTATATCCAATAACCATAGCGCCAAGCAGCTTATTATTATTTGCATTTTATTCATTGTGGTTTACTCCAAATTATATTTTATAAAAGGTTATATCCTCTATCAAAAGATGTCTATACAATTTTTTAGCGTTTTAGTTATACAAAATTGGGATATCTTTGGCTTTACGAGCCTTTCAAATTTTAAAAGCTCGTAAGGTGGAAATCTATTGTGATAATGAGAATGTAGCAAGCCGGTGTATTCCAGAGAAATTAAATTTTGAGCTGGAATATACCCAAAAAGGGGGATGGCCACGCATAGATGGCAAGCTTGCTACCTTGCATACCTATTCTCTTTTTGATCCACAGAAGCTTCCTGCTTTGAAAATAAGTTGATAAAGGCAAAAGTTAAGGTAAATTATACTTTTTACTTGATAGGTTTTTTATCCTAAGTTAGTTCTTGGGGCTGAGATAAATGTTTTTTCTTTAATATTTTGATTAAGAATTAGGATTATGATTATTAAAAATTATTGGTGTTGTTTATTTATTATAGGATTAAATTTCTTAATAATTTCAGGAAATTTTTGTGTAGTTTTTTCTATGAATCTAGGAAGCGAAGATGAAACGTGTGCTCGATGCCGTCCCATATTCTTTCCCAGGACAATATCACAGATAAGGAATCACATAATAACTATAGAAAGTGACTTAAGTTATAGCCCGTTAGATAAAGGAATTGGGCTATGGGAGATTAGAACAGAACTTTTAGAAGATGGGGCTAGAAATGCGCAAGACCAACAAAAAAGAGAAGAGATAGCAAAAGCAAAAGACATACTACTAAAATAATGGATGT
>CAYUAL010000031.1:0-13161 GCA_964442815.1 uncultured Alphaproteobacteria bacterium
TTATTTTTAACACTTGTTACTTTTAATCCTCTTGTGGTTATGAGAAATTTTTCGCTCGAGGAAAGAAAAGCTATCACCAAAGAATTAAAAGAGAATCGTTACGACATGATTCATGCAGAGACCTTTTATGTTATGCCACATATTCCTAAAACAAATGTTCCAATAGTTTTGGTTGATCCAACAATTGAGTTTTCAGTTTATCAACACTATGTAGATAATGAGGTTCCATTTATTTTTGAAATTGCCACTTTGAGGAGATGCAACAAATCCAAGCATAGGTTCTACTAAAAGAGGGATGGGTGAAGAAGGATTAGAAAGGGGATAACGCCAGTTTAAGCCAACTTGAGGAAAAAGGCGACCAGTTGTAGAGTTGATTTCTTTGCTGCTAGAGCTAAATTTATAATGTGAAACATTATAGGCGTCTGCGCGCATGGTTGCGGTAAAAGTGTAAATATCTCCTATAGCTCCGTAATAAGGAAGCTGCCATCCTCCCTCAAAAGAAGTACGGCGCATATCAGTGCCTTTTTCTCGTGTAATAACGGCTGCAGAAGTATTCCCAAAAAAGTGATCTCCCCATGCACGTTGGGGGCCTACATAGTTATAGCTAGCTAAAGGAGTTACAAAAGGGGCAGTTCTTTGGGATACATTAACTTGAGTAGGTTGGAATGCATACCCTCGGATGGAAGCATAACTTCGATTGTAAAAGCCTTCTGCAAAAATTTTAGATTCTAGGGTTCCCGTTTGAGGAGATTCTACGCCTTGAAAATTATACCGACGTACATATGTTGGGTCGGTGGCTCGGTTGAGTTCTGCCCCCATTCTCCATTTATCATTGAGGTCGAAAGAAGCTCTGCTTTGAATATGACCTCTAATGCGATTAGGTTTATTTACAAGTTGAGAGGAGTTCCCCCCTTTACTTTTAGACTGAGTAATACTTCCTGTTGTTTTCCAGTCTCCACGTAAAAAGCGTTGCCGGTATTCAAGGTTAAGAATGGGCATTTCTTTTGAGACAAGAGTAGGTGTAATGGTTAAATCTTGTGAGTCATTAATAACATAGTAATAAGGAACGGCTGCTAAAAATCCTAGGTCAGTTGTATTTCCAAAAGTAGGCATAAGAAAACCGCTTCTTCTTTTAACAGAGGGGTCGGGATGACTTATGTAGGGAGTATATAAAACAGGTACACCTCCCATTTCTATCCATGCATCAGTATAGTAAACATTGAGATCATTTTCATCTCGTTGGACTTTCCGAGCTTTCAGTTGCCATAGAGGAGGATTCCTAGGATTTTGGGAACATAGATTACAGGGAGAATATACTGCGTCCTCCATATCAGTAATGGTACCGTCTCTTCTATATCCTTGGCGGGCTGCAAAGCGATAATTATCAGCGGTTAAAAGGCGTACTTTTTTAATAAAGCCAGTTTTAAGGTCGTCTGTAAGCTCAACATAAGAAGCTTTATATACGTCTCCTGTAGGGGAAAAAAGTTTTACATTTCCAGTTGCTGTGGCAAGATTACTTTTTTCATTAAAGGTAACAGTATCTGCTTGAAGTATGGAAACTCCTCCATTGTTATTACGCATACTTATTTCTACATTTCCGCGTGCTGTAACAATGCCAAGAGTCTCATCGTAGGTTACTTCCTCTGCATTTAAAAGAGCAGGATCGGATTCTTGCTGGGTTAAAAATGTGTTAGAGTTAGAAACGGCAGCCTCTTCAGCCTGGATAGATGCAGAAAAAAAGATGGTCGAAAGTGCGATGACAATAAGAGGTATAAACCGCATAAACTACCTTTGAAAGTGATTGAGATGCAAAAGATAAATAGAGCTTATAATAATTAAAAGGCAAGGAGACAAGGCCATACCTAAAAAAGGAGGAATAACATGAGAAGCAGAAAAAGTCTGCATTAAATCATTAGTGAAATAAAATATAAATCCTGTCAAAAGGGTACCAGAGAAGTTTTTAATTTGTCCTCCTTGCCTTTTCCATTGAATACCAAAGCAAGAAGCACTTAGAATCATACCTAGAATAGAAAGAGGTCGAAACAGGATCCCATACCAATAAATACGATGAGAAGTTCCCGAGAATCCTGTTTTTTCTAAGCTATGAATAAATTTGGGAAGATCCCAAAAAGAAAGGCTTTTAGGCGGTAAGAAGTGATCTTCTATTTTTTCAAAGGAAAAAGAGGATTTTATAGCTTGGGAGGATAGATATTTTATTTTTTGTTCTTTTTGGTGTTGGAATACTTGACTAAGTTCCCAGTAGCCAGGGTGAATTAGAACTTTAGATGCATCTATACGTTCTTTAAATATATCAGGATTATCAAAAATGTAAAAAGTAACATCAGCAAATGTACGATTTGGTATATCTACGGTTGCGGAACGAATAAGAGTATATCCATTCTCATCTTCTTGGCGTAGCCACAGACCTGTGTCGCTTATGGTCATCTGGCTTTTTTGCTTTTTAAGATACTGCATATTGATAACTTCATATCGAGCAAAAAAAGCTGCACTAAGAGGATTTAAAAGAAATATATCTATAAGGGAAATAAAAATTCCTACTCCAATAAGAGGATATAAAATTTGATATAAGGAAAATCCGCTAGCATACGCTACAATAAGTTCAAAATTCTTCTGCAGTCGTCTAAAGACTAAGAATAGTGAGAACAGTATAACAAGCGGTAAGAGAAGTTCGTAAACTTCAGGTACTTTTAAAAAAGCCATTTTAAAAGCTAATGAAAAAGAAACTTCGGGTTTCGAAAGGGATCTACGAAAAAGCTCTACCGCTTCAAAAAGATATAAAATACTTAGGAAAGAGGCACTAACTACTCCAATCCAGAATAAGAAAACACGAGCTATATATTTAGAAAAGGTAAAAGGTAAGGTCATATAAGATCTTTCTTTTTAGAAGTAGGAGCAGGGGAATCAGATCGGATAAGTACATAACTTAGCGCGCTGATAGTTCCGAAAACTAGAAAATAAGCACCATAAGTTATATAAGAAAACTTGGCAGCGAAATGGATAAGAAGAAAAGTTAGGGCTTCTAAAAGGATGGCACCAAGTACTATAGCTGTAATTTCTTTGATAAAGCCTGTACGTTTATAGGAACGGGCTGAAAACCCAACCATGGCCATCAGAATAAAACAAAAAGGAAGAATAGGAAGCAAAAGACGCTGATGGGCTTCTGATTGAAGACGTAAGCATATATCTTTATTATATAAAGAGGTGTTTGGGAATAAGAGCTCGGAAAGACTAAGTTCAGCAGGTTTTTTTGGGCGTGGTTCATATTTTTTTTTAGTTGTTTCTAGCATTACCACTGTATTATCGAAATATAAAAATTGTGTTTTATATGTCTTAGGATTTTTTTCCTGTCGGATACCTTTTTCAAGGGCTAAATAAATACCTTGTGAAGGGTCCTTTCGGATATAACCTTTTTGTGCGACTAAAGTATAAGGCTTATTTGGTTGTTCCGTGCTGTACACAAAAATTCCGTGGATTTCTCCGTTATTCATTTTTTTTCTTAAAAACAGGTTTAACCCAGGAAAAGTATTAAATTCTCCTTCTTTTAAAATTGAAATGGAAACAGTATTACGAAGTTTATATTCTAAATCTCGTAAAGAACTAAATGTTTTTGGAAGAAGGAAGATATTCATTCCTAAAAGGAGAAGAGTTATAAAAAAACCTAGTAATAGCGCAGGAAAGGCAAGACGTTTATTGCTTAGGCCTAATGCTCGCATAACTATTAATTCGCGATCCATGGAAAGTCGATTATAAACATATAATACAGAGAAAAAGAGGCTGAAGGGTAAAATTAAAGAGAGAAGATCAGGTAATAATAGAAATGCTATCTTAAGAAGCAAGAAAAAAGAATTTGCCTCTGTTTGGTTTAAAATAATTTCTATAAAATGAACAGAACTTGTAAGCCATAATGCTCCGAGCAAAACACTGGTAATGGCAATAAGAATAAGAAATAGATTTCTTAAGACATATTGATCGAGCAGAGATACTTTGAAAAAATGCAATTTATAAGCTCTACCTTTATAAATAATGTTTTTACGAAGTTGTCCTTTTAGGAAAAGGAGGGTATAACTATTTTTCTATAAAAAAACTTATACTCTAATTTGCTAGAAAGGCAATTGATCACACGATGAAAGTTTATTTTTGTAAAATTTTTTCTCTTCTCGGTGCAACCCTATTCTGTATTTTTTTAAATTTTTCTGGTGTAGAAGGCCAACAAGATACTTTTCGTATAGCAGCTGTGGCGAATGATAAAATTATTACTATGGCAGATGTTGAGAACAGGTTGAAGCTCGTTTTGGCTACTTCTAATTTGGTGAATACTCCAGATCTGCTTTCTTCTCTAAGAGAGCAGGTTTTAAAATCTTTGATAGATGAGTCTTTGCAAATTCAAGAGGCTGAAAAAAGGGGGATTTCTATTACACCTGAAGAGCTAGAAAAGGCCATAACATATATTGAGGCCCAAAATGGAAAACCTGAAGGAAGCCTAAAAGAAATGATGAAAGAAAAAGGCATTCCTCTTTATACTTTAGAAGACCAAATTAAAGCCAACATTTCTTGGCTTCGGCTTATAAGCGAGCAATATGGTCCAACGGTTATCATTGCAGATAAAGAAACAGATCAAGTACTAAAAAAGATTCAAGATTCTTTAGGAACCCCACAAGTGAAAGTTTCTGAGATTTTCCTTTCTATTGATTCTCCTGAGAAAGAGAAAGAGGTGATGCGTATTGCAAAAGGCTTTAGTACAGATGTGAAAAAAGGTGCCTCTTTTGATATGTTTGCTCGGCAATTTTCTGAAGCCCCTTCTGCAAGCTCGGGGGGAGATATTGGATGGGTAAATAAAGGACAGTTAGAAGAGACTTTAGATAAGGCTTTATTCTCCCTAAAAGAAGGAGAAGTGTCTGAACCTATTCGTACTAAGACAGGGGTATATCTTTTCTTTGTTAAAGAAAAAGCTCAGAGCGATGGATCAAAAGAAGTAATATATACATTTAAAAATTTTCTTTTACCGTTATTTTTGGATAAGTCTCCTGAAGCGTATGAACAAGCAGCCTCTCAAATAGAAACTATTAAAAAAGATGCCACTTCTTGTGAAAGCTTAGATCTTTTGGCAGAGGAGATATCTGGGCGCGTGGAAATACTAGAAGATGTTTCTTTTGCAAGCATTCCAGGTGAGATACAAAATATTATTAAAGATCTTCCTATAGAAACACCTAGTCAAGTTATTAAAACTCCAGAAGGAGTAGGGTTTATGATGATCTGCAAAAAGGAAGAAAAAGGCACAAAAATTGATTTGCCAGATAAAACAACAATACGGCAGAAACTAACAAGCCAGAAATTAGAATTAATAGCAAGAAGGGTTCTAAGAGATTTAAGGCGGGCCGCTTTTATTGAGACACGGATTTAAAGAATAAGTTGTGGAAAGTTTTTTTCAAGAATTATCAAGTTTGCCTTCCTTAAAGCAGGTAATTCAAGCTCATAATCTTTCGGCTAAAGCAAGTTTAGGTCAAAATTTTATTCTAGATTTAAATGTAACGCGAAAAATCGTTTCTTTTGCTGGAGATCTAGTAGGTGCCACTGTGATAGAAGTAGGTCCAGGCCCAGGAGGACTTACGCGCAGTATTCTTGAATCAAAGGCTAAGCAGGTTATTGTTATAGAGCAAGATAAACGGGCTATAAATGCTCTTCAAGAACTTATCCCATATTCCTTTGGTCGTTTGGAAATTATGTATGCGGATGCTCTTTGTGTAGATATTTCTCTTTTTGGGGAGAAACCACGATATATTATTGCAAACTTGCCTTATAATATTGCTACACCCTTACTTTTAGGATGGCTAAAAAAAAGTACTGCTTTTCAGAAAATGATTCTTATGTTTCAAAAAGAAGTAGCGGAGAGATTGTGTGCTTCTCCTCATACTAAGGATTATGGTCGCTTGTCTATTAAAGTACAGTGGCTTTGTGAGATAAGGAAGTGTATGACGCTTCCTCCAGCTGTTTTTACTCCCTCTCCTAAGGTATACTCTACAGTAGTGGAGCTTATCCCTAGACAAAAACCTCTTTTTCCTGCGAATGAGGTTTTTTTGGATTTAGTGGTAAAAACTGCTTTTACCAAGCGTCGAAAAATGCTGCGATCTGCATTAGAAGGAGTAGGGATGGATCCTTTGCTATTATTACAAGAAGCTAAAATAAGTCCTACCATTCGTCCAGAAAATGTTACCATAGAACAATATTGTACTCTTGCTCGAGTTCTTGAGATGTATTTAAAGAAGAATTCTTGACAAAGAGAGAAAATCAGTCAATTTTTTATATTGTATTTTTTGGTAGCAAGGTAATAAATACATATGATTTCCTCCTTTCTTCAGAGCGTTCTTAAGAGACTTTTTTTCATTATATTTCCCCTAATTGTATTGTGGCTTTTAGTATGGTGGGCTTATTAAATGCTAAAACCTAGCCTCTCCATTTCTTCCTTGAGTGTTCGATATGATAAAGTAAATGTTTTAGAACATATAACTGGTACTTTTAAATTCAATAGTTTAACAGCCATAGTAGGCCCCAATGGAGCAGGAAAAAGTACTCTTCTAAAAGCTATTATGGGTTTTGTTTCTCCTTGGAAGGGAGAGGTAAAAAATACTTTTCCTCATACGGCTTATCTTCCACAAAGAAGCGAAATTGATACTTCCTTTCCTATAAATGTGTTTGAGCTTGTTTCATTGGGAATGTGGCAGCATATGAAAGTGTTTGGAACGTTAAATGAAGAGCTCTACCAAAGAGTTCAAAATACTATTGAAAAAGTTGGCTTGGGACAACATAAGAATGCCCTCTTAAACACATTATCGGGGGGGCAATTTCAACGAGCTTTATTTGCTCGTTTATGGTTACAAGAAGCAGATCTTCTTCTTTTAGATGAGCCTTTTACAGGAATTGATGCCCAAACAACGCAAGATCTATTGAAGCTGGTACAGCAATGGCATAAGGAAGGAAAGACAATTATAGCCATTCTTCATGATTTAGAACTTGTTAAAAAGTGTTTTTCTGAGACACTTTTATTAAATAAGTCTATACAAGGCTGGGCTAAAACAGAAGATATTTTTAAAAATAATACACCTCTTGCAGCACACGTATGTAGCCATCCTCCTATATTTGAAGAAAAGAAAGAGGAATAGTTCATGGATTTTTCAGTGTATTCTTTTTTAATAGAGCCTTTTTCTTATATTTTTTTAAAGAGGGCATTTGTTGCATGCTTTGCTATTTCTTTGGGTTGTGCTCCTGTAGGTGTTTTCTTAGTTTTACGGCGTATGAGTTTAATGGGAGATGCTTTATCCCATTCCATACTTCCAGGTGCTGCTATTGGTTTTCTAATTGGAGGGTTATCATTACCTGCTATGAGTTTAGGTGGATTGGTTGCAGGTATAATGGTTGCTATCCTTGCTGGTCTTGTGACACGATTTACGCATTTAAAAGAAGATGCAAGCTTTGCTGGTTTTTTTCTTTTGTCTCTTGCCTTGGGTGTTATGTTAGTTTCCTTAAAAGGAAGTATGGTAGACTTAATGCATGTATTGTTTGGGACTATTTTAGCTGTAGATAGGGCCTCACTTCTTCTTGTAGCTGCCGTTGCGACGCTAAGTCTTATAATATTTTGTATTATTTACAGACCGTTGGTGGTTGAATGTGTAGATCCTATTTTTTTTAAAACGGTTAATGGAAAAGGAAGTTTATATCATCTTATTTTTCTATTGCTTGTTGTAGCTAATCTTGTGGTGGCTTTCCAAGCATTAGGGACTTTGATGGCTTTAGGGCTTATGATGATGCCCGCTATTTCAGCTCGCTTTTGGAGCCAAAGTATCGGAAAGCTTTGTATAATATCTGTTTTATTAGCGTTTACTTCAAGTGTGTGTGGTTTATTAATCTCCTATCATGGAAATTTTCCTTCCGGGCCTTCCATTATTTTGGTGGCAGGAAGTATTTATATTTTTTCTCTTTTATTTGGAAAGTATGGAAGTTTATTTCATACTCTGTTAAAGAGATAAGGATATAAACACATGGATATGAGATCTTCTTATGAAAATTTCTCTTTTTAGTATCATTTTTCTTTTTTTCAATCTGCTTTTTCAAGAAGGATCTGCTAAAGCTGAGCTTTTAAAAGTAGTTACGAGCTTTAGTATTCTTAAAGACTTAGTACAAGAAGTTGGGGGAGACAATATTAGTGTAGAAAGTATTGTTGCTCCTAATAGCGATACCCACGTATATGAGCCTACTCCGCAAGATGCTAAAAAGTTAGCTAATGCTGGACTTGTCTTTATTAACGGCATGGGATTTGAAGGATGGGTACAGAGACTTATTGAAGCATCAGGATATAAAGGGGAGGTGATAAAAACAACGGATAAGATTGTACATAAACAGGAGGCCTCACATATCCAATGTAAAAATAAAACACACCCTACGGATCCTCATGCATGGCATAGTCTTCAAAATACGATACAATATATAAATGTAATTTCAGAAGCTCTTATAAAAAAGGACCCTGCGCATGCAGTTCAATATAAAAATAATGCACAAAGATATAAACAAAAGCTTGAAGCTCTTGATAAAGAATTAAGAAAGAAGTTTTCTCAAATACCTTTAGGTGAGCGTATTATTGTAACAACGCATAATGGTTTTGGCTATTTTGGAAAAGAATATGGCATTACTTTTTTATCGCCGGTAGGGTTGAGCACAGAATCGGAGCCTTCGCCTAAAGTGCTTACACATATTATAGATAAAATAAAGAAAAATGGTATTAAAATGATTTTTCTAGAGAATATAACTTCTCCCAAGCTTATTGAACAATTAGCGCATGAAACGGGCGCAAAAGTAGGACCCGTTGTATATTCGGATGCTTTATCTAATGAAAAAGGGCCTGCTTCTACCTATTTAGATATGATGACCTATAATGCTAACTTGTTTTTACAATCCCTTAGGGAAAAACTTGCTCAATAAGTTTTCATATTAATTAGAAAATAGACAAGCTTTTCTAAATAACATACTGTTAAAGTACATAAGAATAAAGATAACTTCGGAGAAGGGCGGGATATGGATTTTACATTGCCAAGTGGAAAAATATTGGGAAGAAGCGGCCAATATATTACTGTAAATGGTGTCCGTTCTTATTATGAAGAACATGGAGAAGGTCCTTCTCTGATGCTAATGCACGGAGGTATGGCAACTATAGAGTCTTTGTATTTTCAAGTGCGCGATCTTATGTCCACGTTTAAGGTTATTCTTTTAGAGCGCCGGGGCCATGGGCGAACTGCAGATGTTCCTGGACCAATTACATACGAAAATATGACTCAAGATACGGTTGCTTTTATGAAAGCCTTAAATCTTACGAAAGTTCCCTGTGTTGGGTGGAGTGATGGGGGAATAATTGCGTTAAGGCTAGCTACATACTTTCCAGATCTCGTAGGGTTAAGCATTTTTATTAGTATTTCGCATTCGAGTACTGGTAATACTTCTGATTTCATGGAATCTGTAAGAACAATGGGACCTAATGATGTAGGTCCCATGATTGTCAATACTTGGAAAGCTGTTTCTCCTGATGGTCCTGAGTATTGGCCTACTTTTTTTGAAAAGATGAAAACTTTATTTTTATCGCAGTGGGAAGTTCCGCTTGCAGAGATAGCGCATATTTCTTCCCCAAGTCTCATTATGATGGCAGATCATGATATAGTCACATTCCAAGATAACCTGGAGACTTTTCATGCTATTTCTCAATCTCAATTTGCAGTAGTACCCGGGGCAGATCACCTCATGCTTTTTACAAAACCAGAACAAGTTAATCCTATTATAAAAACGTTTTTAGTTACCCCTTTTAAAGCGCAGCAAGATGGAGCAGGGGCCCTAGAGAAAAAATAAATTTAAACCTATAAAGAGAAAAAAATCATGGATACTAACCCTTTTTTATCTGGTCCTTTTGCTCCTCAACTTACTGAGATTGATGTAAAAGACCTTCCTGTTCAGGGAGTATTACCTACTGATTTACAAGGGGCATATATACGAAATGGGCCAAATCCTTACTATGCTCCAGAAGGATATACTTTTCCTTTTGATGGGGATGGGATGTTGCATGCTATATATCTTCAAGAAGGGAAAGCAAGGTATCGTAATCGTTTTATAAAAACAGAATGCTTTCAGACAGAACAAAGAGAAGGTCATTCTGTGTATGGTGCTTTTTTATATCCTAAAAAAGTAGAGGAATCTTTAAAACCTACAGATAAGCCGGGCCCTATGAAAAATGGGTCGTTTATTCATATTATCCGACATGCCAATAAATATATTACATGTTTAGAGTCAACCCTCCAGAAGCCTTATCAAGTTACTTCAGAACTGGATACTGTGGGGACTTGGGATGCGCAAGGGCAGCTTACGGCTGGTATGAATGCTCATACAAAAGTAGACCCCCTAACAGGAGAATTATATTATATCTCTTATTCTATAAATAAGCCTCCTTATTTATATTGTGGGATGATAGATGCTTCAGGAGCGCAGAGGTTCTTGTATCCTATTGATATCCCTTATCCAGTTATGATGCATGATTTTGTCATTACGCATAATAACGTTATCTTTTTTGTTTGTCCTGCAGTTATTAATATGAATGCGGTATATGAAGCTGATGGTAAGAATAAACTATTAACGTGGAGGCCTGATTTACAAACTTTAATAGGTATTATGCCGCGCAACGGAACACCTAAGGATATTTCTTGGATCCCAACAGATTCCTTTTTTGTATATCACTTTATGAATGCTTATGAAGAAGAGGACAAAATAATCATAGATTATATTTGGCGAGATGGTTTTATGATTTCACAAGCATCTAAAGATCCAAGCAATACACTTTTCCGCATGGAAATTTCTAAAGATCATAAGATACTTAAAAATGAACAATTGTTTTCTAATCATATTGAATTTCCGAGGATTCGAGAAACCCTTACTGGCTTAAAGTATCAATATGGATATGCAGCCGGACAAAAAGATGCAAATAGTAGAGGATTCGATACAATTTACCAATATGATGTGCGGAGTAAATCGTTAAATTTTCATTATTTTGGGCCCTATTGTTTAGTAGGAGAGCCTGTTTTTGTACCTAAAACAGGGGACACTTATGAAAATAAAGGATATGTATTAGCAATTATGTATGATTTTGAGAGAAGTCAAAGCTTACTTGTTATTTTAGATGGTGAAGATATAAACAAAGCGCCTATTGCTACTATTCAGCTTCCCCACCGTGTTCCTTTTGGTCTTCATGGAAGTTGGTTTTCTAACCCTTTATAGAAACATAAAGATTTTACATTGACGCTGAAGATGCTCTCTTATAAAGTGAGTTGGCAATTAATATATAAACATGAGGACGTTAACAATGACCATAAAAAAAGTTGAAAAACTAGTATCTGCTTCTATCTTATCCTTGGCTCTTATTGGGTTTGTAGGATGCGATAAGAAGGAAGAAGAAAAGAAAGAAGAAACAACGCAAGCTGCTCCAGCTCCTGCAGCTGAAGAGAAAAAAGCTGAAGTTGCTCCAGTTCCAGCCCCTGCAGCTGAAGAGAAAAAAGCTGAAGTTGCTCCAGTTCCAGCACATGTAGCTGAAGAGAAGAAAGAAGAAGCAAAGCCAGAGGAAAAAGCAGAGGATGCTTCATCAACAATAGATGAAGAGGAAGATTCTTCTGACGCTGATGAAAAAGAAGATGCTGATTCTGACGATGATAAGGATAGTAAGTAAGCTTACTTAAAAGCTATCTCGCAATTAATAAAGAAAGGGAAACTAAAAAGTGTTTCCCTTTTTTTATTTTAATAGATCTATGATATAAGAAAAAACTCTAGAAGGAGTATTTTTATGGAAAAAGGTCTTTATTACCTTGCATTACCGTATCATGGGACACAGGAACAACAAACACACCGTAAAGAGCTTTCTCTCAAAATAGCGGCGGAGTTCTTGCGGCAAGGGATTCATTTATTTGCGCCTATATTGTATGTCAACCAAATTGCGGAAAAGTTAGAGTTGCCTTCTTTAGAAGAACGTCGGCAAGTTGTCATGCCGTATTTATTTGAATTTTTAAAGGCTTCCAAAGGGATGGTTCTCGTAATGGCGGATGGCTGGCAAGATTCCTGGGGCGTGCAGCAAGAAATACTTTATTGCCAAGAGCGTCAAATTCCAGTGCATAAGCTAACTCCTGACCACGTTTATGGTGACCTTCGAGTGCTTCTTTCTTCTTCTGTATGACGTGAAAGCTTAAATCTATTCCTTGCTTTCTTGAGAAAATTCTTGTAGAAAGGGGCATAGATCAGAAATTCGGTCAGGCCGCGAGTGTCGCGCCCTGGCTTTCTTTGTTTAGGTAAAAGTAACAGTTTTTATGTTTGAAACGCTTAGTTCTCGGTTAACCTCTATCTTTGACAAGTTAGGTCGCAAGGGTGCCTTAACGGAAGAAGATGTAAATACCGCTTTGCGCGAAGTCCGTATTGCTTTGTTAGAAGCAGACGTGGCGCTTCCCGTCGTAAAAGATTTCATTGCTGAGGTAAGAGAAAAAGCGGTTGGAGAGAAGGTTTTAAAATCTATTACGCCTTCTCAGCTAGTTATAAAAATTGTCCATGATCATCTTGTCCAGCTTTTGGGAGAAGAAAATAAGGCCCTTAATTTAGCGGCGAATCCTCCGGCAGTTGTTCTGATGGTTGGGTTGCAAGGATCCGGTAAAACCACTTCTACGGCTAAGCTTTCTAAGTTTTTGAAAGAAAAAGAAAATAAAAAGGTTCTTTTAGCTTCTTTGGACGTATACCGCCCCGCAGCGCAGACACAGTTAGAGGTGCTTGGTAAAGCCATTGGAGTGGCCACTGTTCCCATTGTTGCTAGCGAAAAGCCTTTGCAGATTGTTTCACGCGCTTTAAAAATGGCCAAATTAGAGGGCTATGATGTTCTTATTTTAGACACAGCTGGGCGACTGCATATCGATGAAGCTCTTATGGACGAAGTCAAAGCTATTAAAAAGGCGTCTAACCCCATAGAAACGCTTCTTGTGGCGGATGCTATGACAGGGCAAGACGCCGTTACAGTTGCTAAGGCCTTTCATGAGTCTTTAGGCCTTACAGGTATTATTTTGACACGTATGGATGGTGATGCCC
>CAYUAL010000032.1:0-8986 GCA_964442815.1 uncultured Alphaproteobacteria bacterium
TTCTACAGCCGCAAAAACATCTTCTTGCGTTACAAAAGACATTTCTAAGTCTAGCTGATAAAACTCTCCCGGAGATCTATCAGCGCGTGCATCTTCATCTCGGAAGCAAGGCGCAATTTGAAAGTATTTATCAAACCCGGATACCATTAAAAGCTGTTTAAACTGCTGTGGTGCTTGGGGAAGAGCATAAAACTTTCCTGGATGGATGCGACTAGGAACAAGATAGTCACGTGCCCCTTCAGGAGAACTTGACGTCAAAATAGGCGTTTGGAATTCCACAAATCCTTGCTCCATCATACGACGGCGAATACTTGCAATTACTTGAGAGCGCAAGAGAATCTTTTCATGCATTTCTTCTCGACGCAAATCTAAGAAACGATAGCGCAAACGCGTTTCTTCAGGAAACTCTTGATTGGTATTAACGGGAAGTGGAAGCACATCAGCCTCAGATAAAATTTCGAGAGCTTCAATAATAACCTCAATATCCCCCGTTTTTAATTTAGGGTTTTGCGTCTCAGCAGAACGTAAAACAACCCTCCCTGTTATAGAAATTACGCTTTCAGGGCGTAGTCTTTCTAACTCTTTAAAGAAAGGATTCTTTACATCCGCAACACATTGGGTAACCCCAAAATTATCCCGCATATCCACAAAGAGTAAATCGCCATGATCTCTCTTACGATGAACCCAGCCAGCTAAACGTACTGTTTGTCCTTCTTCTTTTTTAGTAAGTTGACCACAAGTGTGGGTGCGATACGGGTGCATAATTAATCCTTTTAAGTATTTACGTAAGATTCAAGTCCACTTCTATATAAAACCTCCTTGTCATCCCGCTACTTGGTAGCGGGATCCAGGGCAACTCAAAAGAAGCCTGGATTCCGCGGTTAAACCGCTGAATGACATCTTGAGATGTCATATAATAGATAAAACCTACAAACTATATATCTTTAGTCGTAGGTACCACACCCTACCACAAGGAATCAAAAAAAAAAGAGGTTTTAAGCTTATACGACCCTATACCCTAGCGCTAATTCCTTAAAAACCTCTCCACGATGTTCGAAGTTTTTAAACTGATCCCAAGATGCGCACGCAGGCGATAAGAGGATAACAGGCTTCAGTGAAGGATCCTTCTTTTTATCCTTTTGAGCTGCAGCATAGGCAGCCGCAACTGCTTTTTCTAACGTATATTCTTTTTGGATCTTTATATAAGGCGCTAGTCTATCATAAAATTTCTCTGTTGCTTCGCCAATGGTAAAAGCCTGCCGAATACGGGGAAAATACTCTTTTGCATCTAAAAGGTCATCGTCCTTAGCCCGTCCCCCTAAAATCCAATAAATATTGTCAAAAGAAGAAAGAGCCTTGAGGGCAGCCTCTACGTTAGTTGCTTTGCTATCATTAATAAAGGTTATGTCATCGAGTTGGGCTACTTTCTCTTGCCGGTGCGCTAAGCCTGGAAAAGACTGCAACGCTTTAAAAATCTTCTCTCGGGCAAGCCCTAAAATTACTCCAACACCATATGCTGCTGCTACATTTTGCATGTTATGGAAGCCTTTTAAATTAGGGAAATCTTGCGACTTAAAGACTTCTTTCTCCTGATAAAAAAAAGCATCTCCTTTTTTATGGATCCCTGATAAGAAGCTTGGGTCTTGTTGATAGAAAGCAATCGGAAAAAGCTTATAAATTCCTTCTTTTTGAAGCTCTAAGAATATCTCTCGTGTAGGTGCTGTATCGCAGCCGATGATGGCATGGCCGTCGCGCTTTGTCTTATCTTGAAACAACAACGATTTTGCTTTTGTATACCCTTTTAAGTCTCCGTGCCGATCCAAATGATCTGGCGTTATATTTAAAAGGATACCTATATAAGGAGATAAAGACGGCGTAAGCTCCAAATGGTAGGAAGATACTTCCCACACGTAAAACCCTTGCGAGGATGACGAAGGAAGAGAGGACAAATCAAAAACGGGATACCCTATATTACCTCCTACAACATTAGGGATCCCTGCTGAAGTCAGTAAATGCCCAATAAGAGCTGTTGTTGTGGATTTTCCATTCGTCCCTGTAATGGCAATAATCCGGGCTTCAGGATGCACACGGATAAAAAGCTCTAAATCACTAATCCACTCAATACTAATACCTTGTCCTCGACTCTGTCGGGCTTTTTCCAATACAGGATGTGGCTTGGGAAGCGTATGCGGAATCCCAGGACTTTGTATAAGCAGATCCTTATCTTGAAAAATAAAAGAAGAAGCTAAAAAATTCTGAAGAGGAAACCCTTCTTTAAGTGCTTGCTCTTGCAATGCGGGCGTATCATCCCAAACAAAGAATACCGCTTTGTGTTTTTGTAGATACCGAGCAACAGAAATCCCTGTTTTTCCAAGACCCAGAATAAGAAAACGATGAGAAGATAAAACCATATATCACTATTAGTACAGCCCTAAGCCTTATGCAACTTAGAAATAATCCTTCTAAATAAAAAAGCCCTTCTTTATAAAGAAGGGCTTTTTTCTTATAGCTACGTATTTATTAGCGTCTTAAGAAGCTTTTTTCATTAAAGCGTCTGCTTCTTTTTGGCGTAATTTAACAGCGGCTGCTACCTTACCAGATAACATCTTCACCGCAAAAAGCCAAAGGACGCAAATAATCCCAAACACGACAAAAGCATACGGAGCAATCAAAACAACATCCTTTGTTGCAAATGCAATAAGAAGTACGTTTTGAACGAAAGCTCCGCCAGCCTTACCTGCACGACCACCAATAACGTCCACAGCAGCCTTACCCTTTGTCTTTAACTCATCGTTTAAAGGTATATACGCCATCTCTTTTGTTGCATCAAAGAGGATGTACTTCACGGCTTTACTCAAGATAACGATACCCGCTCCTAAGAAAGTTGCAGCCACAATGGCATCCATAGTCATGGATTTAAGAATAAAGCTTACTATCTCTTCCGCAAAGATGAACAGGAAGAACAAACCACCGCCAATAGTAATAACTAAAGGCGTAATTACAGCAGCGCTAAACCAGCTGACACGACGCAAAATGTTGGATCCTATAAACAATCCAAACAAGATCGTTAGAATACCTGTAACGGTAGAGTATTGACCCATAAAGCCGTTAAAACCACCTTTATCTCCCGCATAAAATAGACCAAGCTGATGCTTAAATTGGACTTCTACGAGGTTTATGGAAATACCATATGCCATAATCAAGATTGCGATTAGCCCTAATTCAGGAGAACGGAAAATGATTTTACAGCTCTCAATAAGAGAAGGTTTCTCTTTCTTTTTCAAAGGATGATTTTGTTCTGCAGGATCAAAGTATTTCTTCTGCGTTAAGACACTTGTGTGCATCCAACGATAAAGACCCATAGCAAGTATACCAAACAAAACAACAGCCCCCATAAGAAGATAGAGAGAAACTGTCCAAGCTTCTTCCTTTGTTGCATAGAACTGTTGAACGTCAGAAGAAGAAAACACAACAACTTGCCCAGAAAGAATGAGAGATAAGTTTGCAACAACACCAAATAATCCATAGAATCGCTTAGATTCTTTCATGCGGACAACATGGTTCGCAAACTGCCAGAACATCAAGGCAATCATGGCGCTTCCCCAAATCTCAGCAAGAACATAGAAAAGAGAGAAAGACCAATAAGCGTAGATGTCTATAAACCCACTCAATCGAGGATAAGCCGCTTGCCACTGAACAACAGATTCCATGGAAGGATGCAAAGCATCTAAGTTAGGATAGATAACAAAACCAAACAGAGCGAAAAACACTATAAAGGGTGTTACAACTGCGTAAAAAACATTCTCACGACTAAGAACGTTTGTCAGTTTTGCGTAGATGATAACGAATAAAATAGCCGCCGGCGTTACACAATATAACTTTAAAAATGTAATAGCGCCTGCACCTGCAGAGTTCACTACGAGAGTGTCTTTTGTGTCCCTTAATAAGGTGTAGTTAAACAAGAGACAGAACATAATAAAGGCAAGCGGCAAAAACTTTTTGAGCTCATCATTATGAATGGGCCATAAAGCAGCACGCCAGCCAGTAAATTCTGGTTGAGAAGTTCCTTTGGTTGTCATGATTAAGATCCTAAATTTATCCAATTTAAAAACGAAAAGAAGCCCCTTAAATAAAGAGCCCCCTTAAAATAGTATAAGACACACAAGCTATTTGTATATCTAACGCCCCCTCTCTATAGCAGAAAATTCCGCAAATTAGCAAGAAAGAAATGAAAAATATTACCTTAATGACGATGTCTACGAGATTAAGATGGAAAAGATAAATTTAATTGTTATGACCTTGTTAGTACACGCCTTGATTATATCTAACATAAGATCTACTATTAAAAACAAGGAGCTTTTCTACAGCCTGTAGATGTCTCTTTCCTCAAAACACTAGAGTACTCTATATCCGAAGAGATAAATAAGAAGATAAGACCCTAGCTATGTATTCAAAATTCCTTCAGACTTCCACTTTAAAATATATCCTCTTGGGTTTGACTGCTCTATCCCCACTCATCCCTCATAACCAAGTTTACGCCCAAACGAATGTTACCCATCCTAACTGTAACGATCAATGTTGGGCAGAAATGCCGAAATGCAAACACGCCCACACAGCAATCACCAAGAGTGCTTGCATTGAAGAGCACGACGAATGCTATATACACTGTACTAATCCCCCCTCAGGACCCGCCTCGTCCTGGTAATGATATCCGTGCAACTATTGTCACAAACCCTTTGACTAATTAACGCGCTTAAGACGCTGTTAGCGTATAAACCATGAGAACTTAAATGCCAAAGAAATTTATCGATATATCGGTTCCTCTTGAAAATGGAGTGAAATCAGATCCGCCCAAGTATCAGCCAGAAATTCAATATTTTAGCCATTCAGATACGGTTGAAGAAGTCACAAGCTTTTTTCCTGGACTAGCGCCTACAGACCTTCCTGCCCAAGAAGGATGGGCTTATGAGCGTATCAATCTCATTACCCATAACGGAACGCATTTAGATGCGCCTTATCATTTTGCCACCCTTATGGATAAAGATAAGCGCGCCATTACGATTGATGAAGTACCTCTAGAATGGTGTTTTCAACCAGGAGTAAAGCTAGATTTTCGTCATTTTCCTGATGGGTATGTAGCAACTAAGAAAGATGTTTTAGAAGAACTTACTCGGATTAATCACGTTCTAAAACCTTTAGAGATTGTACTTGTTAATACACGCGCGGGGCAACGTTATGGACAAGAAGACTATCTCAGTGCAGGATGCGGCATGGGCAGAGAAGCCACGCTCTATCTTTTAGAGCAAGGCGTAAAAATAACAGGAACCGATGGCTGGAGCTGGGATGCTCCCTTCATACATACGAAACAAAAATATATGGAAACTCAAGATGCTTCTCTCATCTGGGAAGGCCATAAAGCAGGCCGAGACATGTGTTATTGCCACCTAGAAAAGTTGCATAATTTAGAGTCTCTTCCGTCTGCAGGTTTTCTTGTATCTTGCTTCCCTGTGAAAATTAAGGCTGCTTCCGCTGGCTGGACCCGCGCTGTCGCTATTGTGGAAGCAGAATAATTATAATTGGTATTACTTTACGCACTTAAACTGAAAACCAGTCAGAATAGATTTTTATCGTAATTTTAAGCTGGCCAAGCCTACGAGGCCAAGAACAATGGCTATAATCCAAAACCGAATAACGACTGTAGCCTCTGCCCAACCTTTCTTTTCAAAGTGATGATGCAATGGAGCCATCAGGAAAATACGCTTCCCTTTGGTATATTTAAAATAACCCACCTGAATAATGACAGAAAGAGCCTCTACCACAAAAAGCCCCCCTATAACGGCAAGGATTAACTCATGCTTTGTAATAACACCCAAAGTCCCTAAAAAAGCACCAATTGAAAGAGAGCCCGTGTCTCCCATAAAGACTTGAGCGGGCGGAGCATTAAACCATAAAAAGCCTAAAGACGCCCCTACCAAAGCTCCGCAAAGGACAGAAAGTTCCCCTACGCCAGGCACATAAGGGATAAGAAGATAGCCAGAAAAAACTGCGTTTCCTACAAAATAAGAAATAAACCCAAAACAAAGCGTTGCCACAATGGTAGGCCCTATGGCAAGACCATCTAAACCATCCGTTAAATTCACAGAGTTAGAAGACCCAACAATAACAATGGCAGAAAAAATAATATAAAACCATCCCAGATCAAGCATAAGATTTTTTGTAAACGGAATGGAGAGCTTCATAGCTACATCATCTGGGGAAAAGCAAACAATCCCTATAACAGCGATACCTGCAAGCCCCATTTGTAGTAGAAATTTTGCTTTGGCGCTTAAACCCTTTGAAGTATTTTTTGTGAGTTTAAGATAATCATCCCGAAACCCAATTAATCCGAATGCTACCGTTATTCCTAGAACAATCCATAAATAAGGATCTGTCAAATTTCCCCATAGAAAACTACTTATAAAGAAAGCAAGAAGGATCAAAATCCCTCCCATGGTGGGAGTCCCTTTTTTCGTTAGGAGATGGCTTTGGGGCCCTTCTTTGCGAATAGGTTGCCCATCTTTCTGTTTGCTTTTCAGCCATCGGATAATAAAAGGTCCACAATAAAGGCTAATAAGTAAAGCAGTTAAAAGAGCTGCTCCTGTCCGAAACGTAATATAACGAAAAAGATTAAGAGCCCCCCACTCTGGAGCATGGGCATATAAAAGATGATAGAGCATTATTTTTTTCCTTTTTGTTCTTTCAAAGCTCCTACAATAAGTCCCATTTTCATGGAAAGAGACCCTTTTACCATTATAATATCTTGATCTTGCAAAAATTCTAAAAGAGGAAGGATTAATTCTTCGGAGTTTAATGCATGATAAATAGAGCATCCTTTAGAAAGAGCTTCTTTTAATTCTTGCATCATGGTTCCACATGTAAAGACGTGTTCCACTCCTAACCTTTTTATATCTTCAGAAAGATCTCGATGATATTCAGCACTTTTTTCTCCTAACTCTTTCATATCTCCTAAAACAGCAATAGCGCGCTTTTTAGAAAATCGTTGCTTAAGGGAAGCCAAAACCTCTAAAGCTGCTTTAACAGAAACAGGATTAGCATTATAGCTCTCATCAATGAGGTAATAAGACCCACCACCAGGTAAAGAAAGGGTATGATGTTGCCCTCTTCTTTCTACGGCTTCAAAAGTTTTAAGGCTAATAGCTCCTTGCAAAACATCTGCCCCTAATTCTCGAGTGGCAAGCAAAGCTCCCAAACTATTTATGGCCATATGCTCTCCTGTAACCGGGATTGTGTAGGCAAAAGAAGCCTCATCTTCTTTAAATTTAGCCGTAATATGCTCTCCTGTTTCTTCCCCCGCATGAAGAGCTACAAGACGCAAGTCCGCCTCAGGATGTTTTCCATAGGTAAGTACCCGATGAGAAATCTGTACTCTTATATAATCATATAAAGGCATGTCCCTATTGAGAATGACTACACCAGCCTCACTTAAGCCCCCTACAATGCTTCGCTTTTCATTTGCAATGCCTTCTAATGTTCCTAGATGCTCGATATGCCCAGGTGCAATCATTGTAATAAGAGCTATGTCAGGTGCTACAAGCTTGGATAAAGGAACAATTTCCCCTGGCATATTCATTCCAATTTCAAAGACCCCATACTTAGCTTCCCGCGGCATACGTGCTAGAGATACTGGAACCCCTATTTTAGTATTAAAGCTTTTCTCGCTAAACCCAATAACAGCTTGCTGAGAAAGGATATGAGCTAACATTGCTTTGGTTGTTGTCTTTCCTACACTACCTGTAATAGCTGCAATCCTGGCTTTTGAACGTTGGCGACCTATCTTACCTAAAGCCCAAAGAGCTTTTTTAGTATCTTGAACCTCTACAAGTTTATAGCTCTTTTTCTCTAATGGAAAAGCTTTTGGCAGGTGATCTATAACAGCTGCAATGGCTCCTTTTTCAAAAGCTTGCAATAAAAAATCATGTCCATCTACGGTTTCTCCCCGAATAGGAATATAAAGATCCCCTTCCTGCGTAGCACGGCTATCAATGGAAATCCCTTGAATACTCCACTCTCCTTCTATGGATCCCCCTTGTGTTGCTGTGCATATTTCTTCTTTTGTCCATAAAGGTTTTTGTGCCATGAAGTAGTGCTTTCTTTCCTTCCACTTTGTCATCCTCGGGCACCGACCCGAGGATCTCTTTTCGAAAAGATGCTCGTGTCAAGCACGAGCATGACTTTTTCGTTTTGTTTCCCTTGCTATCCCTCTACTTTTACCTATTTTCTTGCATAACACCATAGTTTTTCGTAAAATTTTCTTTGTTTTTCAGCTTCTTTAAAATTTTTTTTATCTGCCCCCTTGTCAAGATATAGTCTCGTATGTACAACTTATATCAAGATATAGTTTTTAAGATATTTTTTCACTTTACAAATAAACGGAGGCATTTATGCGAATTACGCGACGGTTTACTGTGTCTGACAAATCTCCTTATGCAGACATACCGTTTAAAAAGACAACCAGCGAAATTCGTAATCCTGATGGGTCCGTTGTTTTCCATTTAGATAATATAGAAGTTCCCGAAAGCTGGTCTCAAGTTGCAGCTGATATTTTAGCTCAAAAATACTTTCGCAAAGCCGGCATTCCAGCAAAGCTAAAAGCTGTACCTGAAAAAGGGGTGCCTGAATGGCTTTATCGCCAAGAAGCAGACAAAAAAGCTTTAGAAGCTCTTGATCCTAAAGATCGATATAGCGGAGAAGTCTCTGCAAAACAAGTTTTTAACCGCCTTGCAGGCACATGGACTTATTGGGGATGGAAAGAAGGCTACTTTGATAAAGAAGATGATGCACGTGCTTTTTATGATGAGGCCTGTTATATGCTTGCTTGCCAAATGGCAGCTCCAAACTCTCCTCAGTGGTTTAATACAGGGCTCCATTGGGCCTATGGGATATCAGGCCCCGCACAAGGTCACTTCTATGTAGATCCAACAACTCA
>CAYUAL010000032.1:8996-13049 GCA_964442815.1 uncultured Alphaproteobacteria bacterium
AGTTATGTCTTCTACTTCTGCTTATGAACGCCCCCAACCCCATGCTTGCTTTATCCAAAGCATAAAAGATGACCTCGTAAATGAAGGCGGTATCATGGACTTATGGGTACGAGAAGCCCGATTGTTTAAATATGGTTCCGGAACAGGCTCAAACTTTTCTAACCTCCGTGGTCGCGGGGAAACTCTTTCAGGAGGAGGAAAATCCTCTGGACTAATCAGTTTCTTAAAGATTGGAGATAGAGCTGCAGGCGCCATAAAATCGGGGGGAACGACTCGTCGAGCTGCCAAGATGGTTATTGCAGACATCGACCATCCAGATATCGAAGAATTTATTAACTGGAAAGTAGAAGAGGAACAAAAAGTTGTTGCTCTGGTTACAGGCTCAAAGGTAGCGAAACACCACCTTACAAACATATTCTCTCTCGCAAAAACTTCTTTAGAAGCGGATCCCAAAAAAGCATTCGATCTTCAGCAGGATCCTGTTCTTAAAAAAGCCGTCCGAGAAGCTCGTAAAAATCATGTTCCGGATAACTATATTCACCGTGTCCTTCAACTTGCCCAAGAAGGTGTAGAGTCTTTTGACTTTGAAACGTTTAATATAGACTGGGATTCTGAGGCGTATTTAACTGTTTCAGGTCAAAATTCTAATAATTCCATTCGTATACCAGATGCTTTCTTAAAAGCTGTTCTAGAAGATTCTCCTTGGGATCTTATTCGCCGCACCGACAAAAAAGTCTATAAGACCGTTTCTTCACAAGCTCTTTGGCGTCAAATCTGCTACGCAGCTTGGGCCTGCGCAGATCCTGGTGTACAATTTGATACAACCATTAATGATTGGCATACCTGCCCCAAAAGTGGTCCTATAAAAGGATCTAATCCTTGTTCAGAGTATATGTTCCTAGACGATACTGCTTGTAACTTGGCATCCCTCAATCTTATGACCTTTAAAAAGAAGAATTCAAAGGCTTTTAATTTTGATGTAGAAGCCTATACCCATGCCGTACGTCTATGGACAATTATTCTTGAATTGTCTGTCACTATGGCCCAGTTTCCTTCTCGAGAAATTGCAAAGCTATCCTATGACTTTAGAACGCTAGGTCTTGGTTATGCCAATATTGGAGCGCTTCTTATGTCAGGAGGCATTCCTTATGATAGTCCAGAAGGACGCTCTATTGCAGGAGCTCTTGCTGCTATTTTAACTGGTGTAGGGTATGAAACTTCTGCAGAGATGGCTAAAGAACTGGGCGCCTTTAAAGAGTTTCCTCTCAACCGTGAAGATATGCTCCGTGTCATCCGGAACCATCGCCGCGCCGCCCATGGAAAAACAAATGGCTACGAAAAACTTCATATTTCTCCTGTACCTTTAGATGCGAAAAGCTGTCCTCTTCCTTCTCTTATCACAGAGGCTAGAAATGCTTGGGATAGAGCCTTAGAAAAAGGAGAAAAATACGGATACCGCAATGCGCAGCACTCTCTCATTGCTCCCACAGGAACTATTGCACTTGTCATGGATTGTGACACAACAAGCATTGAGCCAGATTTTGCTCTTGTTAAGTTTAAAAAACTAGCGGGAGGCGGATATTTCAAAATTATTAATCAGACTGTCCCCGAAGCTTTGGATCACCTAGGTTACACAAAGAGCGAAATTGAAGCTATTATCAAATATGCCGTAGGCCATGCGACTCTTAAAAACGCACCTCACATCAACACAGAAAGCTTACAGAAGAAAGGCTTTACGAAAGATGTTTTAAACAAGGTTGAAAAAGCCCTTGCTACCGCCTTTGATATTAAATTTGTTTTCAATACTTGGATCCTAGGAGAAGATTTCTGTCTCAATACACTAGGCCTTTCAAAAGAAGACTTAGCTAACCCCTCTTTTAGTATATTAGATGCTTTAGGATTTTCTAAAAATCAAATTGAAGAAGCGAATACCTATGTCTGTGGCGCTATGACCCTAGAAGGAGCTCCCTCCTTAAAAGAAGAGCATCTGCCTGTTTTTGATTGTGCTACACCTTGTGGAAGATTAGGAAAACGGTATTTATCCGTTGAAAGCCATATCCATATGATGGCAGCAGTTCAGCCTTTCCTCTCGGGAGCCATTTCTAAAACTATCAACATGCCCCATTCAGCAAATATTAAAGCTTGTGCCGATGCATATATGCTTTCTTGGCAATTAGCCTTAAAATCTAATGCCCTCTATCGTGATGGATCCAAGCTTTCTCAACCTCTTTCCGCTTCTGTTTTAGGATTTGATCTAGCAGAAGACGAAGGAGAAGAAGCCCTTGAAAGTCTGCTACAAGCCCCTCAGACAGAAAAAGCAACTATTGTGGCAGAACGCATTATCGAGCGGATTATTCACCAAACTCAACGCTACAAAATGCCCCATCGCCGCAAAGGTTACACACAAAAAGCAACGGTAGGTGGACATAAGGTCTATTTGCGTACCGGTGAATATGAAGATGGACGCCTGGGAGAAATTTTCATTGACATGCATAAAGAAGGAGCAGCCTTTAGAAGCCTTATGCATAACTTTGCGATGGCAATCTCCATTGGCTTACAATACGGTGTTCCCCTTGAAGAATTCGTGGATGCCTTTGTATTCACGCGTTTTGAGCCTTCTGGTATGGTCACAGGCAACGACGCTATCAAGATGGCAACCTCTATTTTAGACTATATTTTCAGAGAACTTGCTGTTTCTTATCTGGGGCGCACAGATTTAGCACATGCTAGCCCTGGAGATTTGCTGCCCGATAGCATTGGTCTTGGCAGTAAAGAAGGCGCTGTTACCAGTTCTGGATCTAAGGATGCGTCTTCCTCTTCTTCTAGTGGCGCAGAAAGTATGTCTCGCCATACAAGCGCCGGTTATATGCGTCGGAATTTTTATGTCATCCAAAATAAAGGTTCTGCCGCCCAAGCTATATTAAAGCCAGCTATCCAAGAGGACTTCGCTTCTCCTTCTTTAGAGGTTCATCCTGCTTTCAAAGAAAAACAAGCCGAAGAAACCTCTATCATATCTGCTCGTATTCAAGAAGCACGCCTAAAAGGATTTGAAGGCGATTCTTGCCAAGAATGTGGGAATTTTACCTTGGTCCGTAATGGTACATGCCTTAAGTGTGATACGTGTGGCTCCACCACGGGGTGTTCTTAACACCTCAGTCAATAGCCTACTTAATTAAACACCAAAGGGGTAACTTAAGTGTTATCCCTTTTTTTATGGAGAGTACTCTAATTATTAGATCCTATTCCCACTTTTAGATATTCTGTCCTACGCATAATCGTAGAACCTTTCACACTTTCAGCATCATCATTTAATTTTCTGTGATTTTCTGCTTTAGAAAGGGTATTTTTTTTAGAAGATGCAGAGCAAGAAGTGCCGTCTTCTTTACAGCACCGAAGCTGTTGTTGATTCATACAAGAGACAAGAAAATCTTCTTTCTTAGTACCTTCTTCTAAGGATTCTTCCATGGGAATGGAAAGAGAAAATCTTGCTTCTTTTTTCCCTGGTGTTGCAGCAGAAGCGATACTTCCAAACGCAACGAACAAAGAGAGGAAAATAAACACAAAATACTTACTATCTTTCATGAGCTTTTTTCTAGTTCAATCTCAGATTGTTAGGATAAAAAAGGTTTTTCATGATGCAATAATTTCATAGAGTTGGATTCTTTCTTAAAAATATTATATAGTATCTTATCTAATATGTATATTTCTTAAGGAGAAGATTATGAAAAAGACTTTTACTAAGAACTCATTATGGAGAAGTATTCTCATTGGGCTTATGGTTTCTGGGGGGGTAGTTAATTATGCCATGGCAAAAACAGGAGGCCCTGATGCTCCAGAAGATGAAAGTGGCCAAAGCCAACAACGACCTGTGGCCCATGTAGTTGCTGTCTTCCACTTACCCCCTGAGGAGGAAGCTCAAGCTGCACGGTTAGCGCAACAACAACAAGAATTAGAGCAATTAAGAGCTCGATTTGCAGCCCTAGAAGCACAACAACAGGCCCAACGAGAAGAGAGCGAACGCCAACGTCAAGCAGCTGAAGAAGAAGCACGCTT
>CAYUAL010000033.1:0-12556 GCA_964442815.1 uncultured Alphaproteobacteria bacterium
ACCATATAATTATACCTTAATCCAAAAATCCTATAAAAAGTAGAATAATATTAATGCCTTAAAGCTTGGATCTTAAAAAGCGTAGATAGCTTCTTTTTCTATGTTTTTGCGTAATTTTTTTTATGTACCTCTTTATTCACCTTAGAGAGCAAGTAATTAAGTAGCATTAAAATATTTATATATCTACTTCTACTTTGTATTTAGATTTTTTAATTAGATTTGTTTCTTCTAACGGAAGATATTTTCCTCCTAAGTACTTTGCGAGAAAGGCTTCTATCATTGAGAACAGTGTTATGGTGTTTTCTATCTTACTAAAAACATGTCCTTCCTCAGGATAGGTTACATAAAATATAGGTACGCTACCTTTCAATTTTTTAACTAAATTGGATGCTTCTTCTATATTAATCCGTGAATCTCTTACTCCATGGGCTACAAATAGAGGTTTTTTAATTTGGTCTGTATAGAAGATTGGCGAGATTTGCTTCAAGAGGCTTCTTCCTTGTTTAGTATCTGGATCTCCTCCTATTGTAAATTTTACTCTGTCCTTATTTGGTTTCCAATATTCAGGTATTGCATCAAACCTGCTTTCCACATTTGATATCCCGGATACATCCACACCACAAGCATACAAATCCGGCGTAAAAGTTAGACCTGCTAAAACAGCATATCCACCATAGCTTGCCCCAACTATGGCTACTTTATCTTTATTGGCAATTCCTTGGTCGATAGCCCAATGTACCGCATCTGTAAGATCATCTTGCATCTTTCTTCCCCACTGTCCGTAACCAGCAGTAAGAAACTTTTTACCAAAACCTGTAGACCCGCGATAATTTACATTTAAGACAGCATACCCTCTATTAGCTAACCACTGGGGAACTATATTATACCCCCATGTATATCTGCTCTGAGGCCCTCCATGAGGAAGCACAATTAAAGACCAACCTTTCTCTGGTTCTTTGTATAGGCAGGGTAGAGTTAGATAAGAAACAAGAGTAAGACCATCTCTGGACTTTATAAATACAGGCTTAATAGGGCACAAGGGTAATTGCTTACCTTTTACGTTAACAAAAGATAAAGGGATTAGTGTCTTTGTGCTGGTATTAAATAGGTAGTACTCTGGATAACTTGTATCATTCTCAAACTCTACGACAAAATACTTCTTATCTAGAGTCATGCTAGGAATGTCTATGTTTCTTTCCTTAATACCCTGTAAGTAACTTATGTCTTTTTTAAAAATTTCATCTAGGAAGAAAAACCGTTCTTTAGCATAAATGGACTTAACCCCTAAAGGCTTTCCAGTTACAGGATTAAAATAAACCTTACTTATATCCGCATGTGGATCATTTCCTAAAACCCTACTCTCTCCAGTATCAATATCTATAACCACTAGAGCTGTTGTGTCTTTGTTACGGTTATCTTGTAAATACAAATACCTATCAGATTCATCAAAACTTAAGAAAGAAACTCCATCCTCTAAAGAAGTCTTAATAAAAAGCTTCCATATACCATTTTCTTTTTTGAAAAAATTATATGCCCCCTTTTCATCATATTTTCCTGCTAAGCGAGGCTTATATTTATTATCCACGAATATAGCATTAAATTGATCATTTTTTTGGATGAGCGTTAAGTCTCCTGTGACGATATTTACTATGTAATAATCGTGGTAATCTTTCCTGCGGTTGTTGATTGCAATAACCATCTCTTCAGGAGGCATTTGAGCACTTTGTTTAATTACGCGCACTTGAATATTTTCAAAAGGTGTTAGATCTCTTACTTCTTTTGTATCTATATCAATAGCGTACAAATGCCAGTTCTCATCTCCATTATTATCTTGCTGGTAGATAATATGTTTGTTTGTAAAAGCCCATCTTTGTTCTTTAATTGGTTTTGGAGAGCTCAAGAGAAGTTGAGGTGTATATAGAGTGTTTTTTGTTGCCAGCCAAAGCTCACCTTCTTTTTGTGTTTTTAGAAAACTTACATATTCTCCGTTAGGACTTATCATGGCTGCATTATCATTAGGTCCAAGATAGAAATCCTCTAATTGTATGAGTGTTACCTCATCCTCATTACTAGGTTGTTCTTCTGCTTTAGAGGACAAACCGCTACAGAGTAAGAGAGCTACTAAGAGATTTATCAATAAAAGTGGTAACTTCCTTATCCTCATAATGCGCTGACAATCCCCTCCCCTTCTTCGATTATATATTTAGATTTTTTTACTAAATCTGTTTCTTCTAGAGGAAGATACTTCCCTCCTAAGTACTTTGCAAGAAAGGCCTCTATCATCGCATAAAGGGTTAGAGTATTTTCAGGTTTTCTTAAGCCATGTCCTTCTTCTGGATATACAACATAAACTAAAGGTATCTCTTTATTTTTTAGGATACTAGCTATG
Source organism: uncultured Alphaproteobacteria bacterium (assembly GCA_964442815.1). Lineage (GTDB taxonomy): Bacteria > Pseudomonadota > Alphaproteobacteria > 16-39-46 > 16-39-46 > CAYUAL01. The sequence continues at coordinate 2,390 of CAYUAL010000033.1, forward strand.
CGGTCTGATTCCGCTTTCTTAACTCTAGGATCATTTGCTCCGTGTGCTATAAACAATGGCTTTTTTATCTTATCTGCATGAAAGAGCGGTGACCTTTGTTCAAGAAGCCTTTTTCCTTCTACTGTACTAGGATTTGCTCCTAATAAAATTTGTCTTCGGCTTAAGTTTGGTTTCCAATATTCAGGAATTTCTGTAAATTTGGTAACTAGGTTAGATCTGCCACATACATCAATCCCACAGGCATACAAATCCGGCGTAAAAGCTATACCTGCCAAAGCAGCGTAGCCGCCGTAGCTTGTTCCCATGATGGCAATTTTATCCTTATCTGCAATTCCTTGATCAATGGCCCACTGCACAGCATCCGTGAGGTCGTCTTGCATTTTTCCACCCCACTCTCCATTGCCTGCATTGAGGAATTTCTTCCCAAATCCAGTCGAGCCTCTATAGTTTAAGCTTAAGACGGCATATCCTCTATTGGCTAGCCATTGATGTGTCATGTTATATCCCCAGATATCTCTGCTCTTAGGTCCTCCATGTACAAGTAGTACGAGTGGCTTTGGTTTCTTGAAATTTTTATTTTTGCAAGGAAGCGTCAGATAAGAAACAAGATCAAACCCGTCCCTAGATTTTATGACAACCGGTTTCATAGGGCATAAAGGCAGCTTCTCTAATTTCTTTCTTGCATAAAAAAGAAACTTCGCTTGTCTCTTTTCACGGTCATACAAGTAATATTTTGGTGATCCAATATCTTTAATAAAAGCTACAATCCAATATTTATCATCTACTGTGTTGCTTGCTATTTTGATAGTACTTCCTTCTTCTATAGATTGTAGATAGTCTAGATCTTTTTTAAAATCTTCAGTCAGTGGGAAGTATTTTTCTTTATCATAGTTTACACTATACCCTATTGCCTCCCCTGTATTTACGTTAAAGAAAATACCATTAACATCTGCTTTTGGATCATGTCCTTTAATTTGTTTCTTTCCGGTTTCTACATCCACAGAGACCAGCTGGCCTGTATTAGACTTACTGCTATCAATTAGGTAAAGAGTTTTACCTGCCTTATCCCCTCCCATAATTCCTGTGAGCCCCACCTCTTCTGTGGGTATTTCAAGGAAAGGTATCCATTTACCCTCAGACTTTGTGTAAACTGTATAGCTGCCATCAGGGTTAGATTTTGTTGCCCACTTAGGAACATAATTCTCATCTACAGCAATACTCAAGAATTCATTATTTTCTTCTAATAGAGTTAGCTCTCCTGTGAGGATATTCAGAATATAAAGATCAAAGTAATCTTTCCTTCTTTTATTCATAGAAATAACTATTTCTTCTGGGCGGCGCTTTTCACTTTGTGCAATAATATTTGCCTTAACCCCTTTAAAGGGCGTTAAGTCTCGTATTGCTTTGGTATGAATATCAAGCACATTGATATGCCAATTTTCATCTCCGTTGTTATCTATGGAGATGAATATGTGCTTATTTGTAAGACTCCAGATCAAGCTCGTAATGTTCGTTTTAGAGTCCGTTATAGGTTGAGGATTAGATAAGTTATCTCTTCTAACTAACCAGATATTCTGAATACCCTTATAAGGAGCTCTGTAGGCTATAAATTCCCCGTTAGAGCTTATTCTAACCGTATAATAATCAGGAATATCAAAAAGATCTTCTAAGGGAATAAGGTAAGAATCATCTAAAATCTCTTGCTGAGATGCTTTAGATGTTAATGAGGAGAAAAATATAAAAAAGATAATTAGTAGCTTTAAGATTTTCATTCTTTATTTTTTATGTCTTTTACCAATTAAGACATATTTTTCTTATTATTAAAACAGAGAAAGAAAACGGCTTAAACCTAAAATTCCTTAAGAAGCTTAAATTACTTCTTTTTTTATAATTGCACCTACCTCTCCTAACATAGAGCATAATTAGAAAAAAGGGCTTTTCTTTGAAAAGCCCTACGCTGGAAAATTAATTAAGAACGTCTTTTTAATATTTTCAAGGGATACTATTTAGATCTATTTCCCCAGGTGCATCATAACACAAAGGAATAAGAGTTCCCAAATCTTTTAGGATAGGATCATCTAGTTGTGTATTTACTACAGAGTTAGTCTGTAACTTGGCTGGTCCGTTATACACATATCTTCCTTCTTTATCTAGCTGAAGATTAGTTCCAGTATTATCATCAGTTACAATTCTAAAATATGCATCATAGGTAATAGTTTTTGAAGTCATATCAAATACTGGGTTTGCTAATATTGGTAGTAGCTCTACTAATTTACCATTTTTATCTTTGAAATAGAGCATAGCATTTGAGGTTTTAAGCATCCCCTTACAAGAACTCCATATTTGTGGATATTGAGATAAATCCATTGTTCCATCAAATAATCTCTGGAAAGTTCCTGCGACAGATATATAGATTGTTGGATTTACATTTTTTACTACTAGCTTATACTTTTCTTTTGTGCTGGTTTTTGTGATTTCAAAGCCGCCTTGTGGAGATATAAGAAAAGCGCCTGCAATACTACTTGGAGCACAAGCATTGTCAGCTGCATATGTCGAAGACATATTAAAAAGACTGCATGATAAAATTATAAAGAAGCTATTTACATAATTTAAAAAACGGGAAGTCATTCTGTTTTTCTCCTTCTTGTTATTTTATAATTTGTTTAAGTTTTATATTTTTGTAAAGAAATTTTTCTCATACACATCTAAAAAAAGATCAAAACTTTAAAGCTAGCTATACATAATAACTAACAAGTTTAAGGTTTTTATGTTTTTTTCTAATCAGGACATAGTCCCCCTATTGTTAAAATAGTGAAAATTCCTTAAAAAGCGTAAATTGCTTCTTTTTCTATGATAGTGCGTAACTCTTTTTTTAACGCCTCTTTATTAACAACATCAACAGAAAAATCAAACAAGGTTTTTATATAATCTTTAAGACCTACATAAGAAAAGATGCTCATTTCATAGTTTGGATCTAGTTCAACTAAGATATCAATATCACTATTAATGTTCTGTTGTTCTCTAGCATATGAGCCAAAAACTGCAGCATGAACTATATCCTTTCGACGCAGCTCAAGTTCATGTTTTTTTAGCTTTTGAATGATCTCGTTTTTATTCATTGCCCTATTTTAAAAAAAGAGAATTGTTTTCCCTCTAATAATTTTAACCGCCAGTTAAAGGAAAATACTTAAAACAGTTTATAATAGGAGCATTGAATAATGAAGATCTTCTTTCTCTTACCAGATATTATGCCAAATTATTAATGTATGCAGGAGACCAAACGAGAAAGAAAAGCTCTTAGAGATTTTTTGTGGGTAGTTTTAGTAGAGGATATATCTGTCTCTTGTGAATCAGTATCATAAAGAGATTGTCTTTTTTGAGTAGCTGTTAAGGTAGTATGGTCTTGATTTTGCCTTAGGGGTTGAGGTCTATAGGAGCGTTCCGCACTTTTTATGTTCTTATAGGGATTAACACCTTCAGGAAACTGAACAATTTGACGTTCTAATTGCATAACAGTAGGTTTTCTTTCTGGTACTATCACACGTCTTACACGTCGAGGAGTTACTTCAGATGATGCTGGAACAGAATCATTAGTTTCCATGCTGTAAGAACTATCAAAGGATAATAAGGCTATACAAGCAAATATAGGTAAAAAATATTGTATCTTTATGTTACCCTCCTCATAAGATAGGACAAATAACGATTCTTCATAATTACCTAACCACCTAAAGACTTCCTAGAAGAAAACTTATTGGGCTGGTATAACTTGTTGAGGTGCTGGTTGTGAGGAGCGCGGAGGTATGTATGAACGATCAACACCTTCTATATCATCTGGATTAACACCTTTAGGAAAATGAAAAACTTGAGTTCCTATTTTCATGGTAGGTCTACTACCTGGTATTCCCCGTCTTACACGCCTAGGAGTACCTTCAGAGGATGTTGTGCCTGCTGAATCATCAGTTTCCATAGAATATACGCTATCAAAAGACAATAAAACTATACTAGCAAATATAGATATAAAGTACTGTTTTTTCATGATTTCCTCCTTATAAGGTAGGATAAATAATAGTTGTTAACAAATACCAAAAAAAATCATACTTCTCTTTTGCAAGGAAGTCAAAATTTCTTTTTTAATCTAAACTGGTAGAGAAGAAAGCCTTTTATTATCAAGAATACTTAAACTTGCTTCAAAAAAGTCTAAAATTTTATTGCTAATTCGAGTAGCAAAAGCTCCTGAATGAATCCCGCAAACAGAATCTTGTAAATAAACTGGAGATCCACTTAGTCCTTTTGCAGTAAGACAGTTATGAAAGAAGATGTTATCTTGCACGTCTGTAATTATTCCTGGAGTAGAAAATGCATTGTAGATTACTTTACTTCTTCTATCTGCAGAAGAGTATGCTGGATAGCCTTTTATGACAATTGGAGTACCTCGTAACTCTTCCTCTTCAAATACATCTATATTTGCTCCTATATAAGCATCAGAAAGTGTAAAAGATGTAGTTCCATATATAAAATTTATTTCAGGGAAAGACATCTGGACAGGAGACCCTCCATTATACCAAGGAGCATAGATACCTGCTTCTTGAAGCTCAGCTGGAGTAAAACTATTTAGTGTTATCAAACCAACATCAAACTCGGAGTAGTGAGGACTATCTGAATATTCTCTAGGAACAACAAAAAGAGGAGAACTTATAATAGCTCTTCCATGATCCTTAAAAACCTTCTGTTTTCTGCACCCACAGCATTTGCTTACTACCGTTTGTTTCATTCCGAATACAATAATAACCTGCTCAACGGCTTCTCCACGCTCATTAAGAAAAGTATGGGCTGAGCTCGCAACACAATTTTTTCCCACGGGAAACCCAGTAGCTCTTTTCCAATCTTCTTTTCCGGGGAATTTAGACATAATATAAGCAAGCCCCATATTTTCTTCCTCATCTGTATCAATGAGTTGCATATGGGGACCCATAGCATTCACTCTAAGAGTAATACAGATGAAGAGGAAAAACACCGTTAGGTTGAATATTAAGAAGGTATAATTTTTCATTTGTAACACATAAAAAAAGAACGGCTCATATAAACAGAAGTAAAAGAGTTTTTCAACTTTTCTGTAAATAAGTTGGAAAAAATATAATTCAATCCGTTTATTTTTATGAATAGTTTTACTCTAACACCCACTCGCCATGTTTCTTAATGGCAGCGTACATCGCATCAGGAGCAAGGTCTATTTCTCCTGGACAAGTGACCACTATAAACGCATCTAAAAACTGGCAAAAACCTTGAGACTTGTATGCTTTTAGAAGTGGAAGGGGTAGATAGAAGAAGGATAAGATTATTTAGTCTCAAAAGGAAGAATGGCACTTTTTTTCATACGAAAAATACATACCTGGCAAAAGTATTTAAGGAATTTACAAATACAAAAAATTATTTAAAAAATAATATATAAATAAAAAATATAATAAAGCATATTTATATTCAATTAAAGAATATTTTCTGCATCAAATTTAGGAGACCGAAAAGATTTGTATAACAACATCTTCCTATCTTCTCTTTGGTTTAGGATTACTGTCTATATAGTCCTAAGCGCATTCATCAACTTATCTATAAGCCCTGTTGTTTTTGCAAAAGGTCCCTTAAATGAGCCCCTTTTAGTGGCTGAAGAGCATTTTGAAGGGGCAAGACCATCTGCTGCACGTTCTCCTGGTGTTGGTATTGAGATGGAAGACCTTTTAGCTCCTCAAGATAGATCTTCTGAATCTACGGCTCCTTTATTAAGGTCTTTTCTGGAAACCTATGATCTCAAAGAAAGTGATCTCCAAGTAAGGGGAATTTCCATAGAAGCTCTTAATACTCTTGCAAGAAGCGAACAGCTTCGTCCTAAGCTAAGGTGGGCTTTTTTAAATCATGTTATTGAATCTATGTGTGCATGGTTTTTTATGCGAGAACAGCATATTAATCCTAATATGCAAACTAATAGACACCACTTTGTAAAAGGACATGGCTTATGGGTAGAGAACACACAAACTCTTAGAAACATGTATGGTGTAAATGGATTTCGGCAAGGGTTTGAGTTTGTTTTGCAACGTGGTATTCAGCTAGGATTTTTAGCTTTAACAGCAGCACAACTAGCTAGTACGTCTTCTTTTACAAACTTTTTTTCTAAGTTATGGAATGGGGATGTGGAAGACCTGACAGCCCTAGCTTATGCCGCTTCTAATACGCAAGGGCTCAAAGGGTTATATGCCCTCTTAGCTCTTCCTTTTGTGTGGGGTGGAGTCAAGGCAGGGATAGCTACTCATTCTGTACGTTCTGATCCTACACCATTATTCACAGAAAGCCGAGACACCTTACAACAAGCGATTATTTCTGCTCATAGAACATGGTGGTACGATGGAATAAGATGGATACTTCCTTTGCATGAGCTAGATCGTCATCTTATTCGATTAGCCAATGCCATACGATGGGATAAACGATTAACAACAGACCAACGAGAAGCAGGCGTTAGAACTCTTATAGATCTTTTTCATAGTCGGGGAGGCTATACTAAAATAGTCATTGCTTATCATTTAGCTCAAATAGCGGATTCTTCCTCTCTCTTAGACCCAAGCCTTTATGGTTCTTATGAAAGAGAAGAACATCTACAGCTATTAGGCATGAAAGCTTTATCCATAGAAGAAATACGCAAAATGGCTCTTTTCCCCAGTGAAGAATGGACGCAAGCTTCAATGGGAAGAAAAATGCTGCTTTTGTCCTACTTTGTTTATGGTCGGTACTTGCAGTGGTGGCTAGGTCTTGCACCAACAAAAAAAGAAGAATTTGCCTTTTGGGCTTTTAAGATTGGGAAAGCGGCTCTTTCATTTACCATTATTAACACTATCGTCAGAGCCATAATAAATTATGCCTCCTGTCCTAAAAAACAGGGGGTTACCTTTACAGGTGTTGCTTCTTGGAGCAGCGATTTTAGACTGGATTGTTGGAGACGTGTTTGGAGTCTTTATAATTTTATTGGAGGACAACCGGCAGATACAATTACAAACAACTTAGAAAAATATGATCTAACAGGCTTTGGAGATACGTTGGATTTTTCTAATAAAGGGATGACTGGTACTCAAGCAGCTGGCATCTTACAAGGTTTTGCGCAGAAGCAACCGACTGTAGCCGCAGGTATAAGAACATTAAACTTTACTGGAAATGCTCTTAATACAGCAGCAGATTTTGAAGCCCTCTTTCCTGTCCTAGGACTACCGCAGTACGCAGGGGTGCAAAGTGTGGATTTTTCAAATAATGGGATAGATTCCATACAAGATAATGGAGAAAACTTAACTGTTTTGGGAAACCTTTTAGGGCAATATGGAAGACAATGGCTACACTTAAATTTCAGTTCTAATTTAATAGGAAGTGGGGATCTTCAAGGAGATATAAATTTTCTACAAACCTTTTCTCCTTTAGGTGCTTTAAGGTCTTTAGACCTAAGCTCTTGTTCCATAACCGGCATTCCTTTATTTGAAGCTCTTACTCAAGGCCTTATGGGAACGACTTCTCTGGAATCCCTTAATTTAGGAAACAATGGATTTGGAAATGAAGGAGGCTTAATTGCAGGAGCTTTCAATAATACGAGAGCTCTGTCTCGATTAGATATGTCTGAAAACTATTTTGGTCAAACAGTTTCTGCATCTGGTGATGATTATTTATTTAATTATACTTATTTTATGAATAATTTGCATTTTATACCTTTAAGTTATCTTAATATATATGGCTCTGATATAGGAGGGATGGGGCCTGCATCAGGTTATTTACAAACAGTTCTCTCTTTAGCTCAAGCTATAAGAAAATCTTTGTATCTTAGCACTCTCAATCTAGGAAATGACCTAGGGCAATTTTATTATTTATATGAAACTCAATGTTTAGCTTGCTTAAGTAAACAAGTATCATCTCTTGCGACAGCTTTTTCTCAGCTTACAAGTCTCGAGGATTTTAATTTTTCTGGTGAAAGTCTTGGGAGCACAGGAGATGAAGATGCAGCTTTGCTTGTATCTTCTATTCCTGCTACTGTGAAGAAAGTGGATCTTTCTTATAACAATTTAAATGGTTCTCTAGCAACTCAGGCTTTAACGGTTTTTATTCAACGAACAAGGGGCCTCCAATCATTAAATTTACAGTATAACCAATTAGATAGTGTTCCTCCATCGCTTCTCAATAATTTAACCTGGCAAATTATCCAAACACCAACACTCCAAAGCCTCTACGTTCAACAAGTCAACTCTAGCTTACCTTTTGAAAATATGAGTACTCTACGTCAATGGTGGAATCATCGAACTCTTAACACAGACATATATACCCTACGTACTGTAGAGGATGTTGAAGAGTATTTACGGAGCTTACCATTAACTACTACTGAAGTAGACCTTTCTGGCCGACTCTTCAGCCCAACATACGAAGTGATGACCGCTCTTCTACAAGGTCTTTCAAATTTTCCTGTTAAGATACTACGTATCCAAAATAACCAAATAGAATGCCCTGTTATTATAGGTTCAACTATAGGTAATTCTAATACTGATGCCCTACGGGCTTTGGGTGATTATTTAGGTTTATTATCTTCTTTAGAAATCCTGGATGCTTATAATAATTGCATTGGTTCTACAGGTGGGCTTCAATTTTTAAGTAAAGCCATCTTAAATGTTAGATCTCATATAAAACAACTTCTTCTTGGGTATAATTACCTAGGGCTTGCCTATTATATAGGTAATGGTAATAGCTCTGCATATCTTGATATTTTTGGTCAAGCTCTTTCGCAGACTCAATATTTAGAAGCTCTCGATGTCAGCGAGAATATTTTCAATTTTTCACCAGGCGCTTCTGAGCCACAGATAGATCCAGCCTTTAATTCTTTTCTTTCATCTTTAGGAAAGCTGTCTTATTTAGAAAAGCTTTATTTAGGAAATAAAGACATAAATGAAAACAATAGTGATCAAAATCAACAAAATGTAATAGGTGTTGATAGTAGTTCTCTCATAACCCTTACAAATTCTTTATCTTCTTTACATAGGCTAACTGATCTAGATCTATCACTTTGTGGGCTTGGACCTAATTGGTGGAACTCGAATGATCCCTCCCCAACTCTACAGGTTATAGGTACTTTAACACATCTAAGACATCTAAATTTAGGCAATAATGGTATTGTTCCTGGAGAAACTTATTCTAATAGTTATAGTACTTTCTCTTTTAATACCTTTGGTAATTCACCAAAAATGTTATCTACTCTTCAGAACATGACACGTTCCTTAATAAACCTCCAAACTCTCAGTCTTTCCTACACTAATATAGGCTCTCTAGGACCTCAAAGTACGGCAGATACAATAAACGCTATTGCTAGCCTCCTAAACTTGCAAGATCTTAACATACAAGGAATAACCAACGTGACATGGACTCAAGCAGCCAATGAACTAGCTTCTTTCACAAATTCGAAACTTCAATCTGCCTGCCAAAATGAGCTATGCTTCGGAGGAAGTTTATCTCAAAATACGACTTCAAATGCTAATTCTGCCCCATCTAGCATAACGGCACCAGTCTCTGTGGGGAGCAGACGTATACAAGAAATCCGTATGTTAGATCTGGAAGAGGAAAGAATAGAGATCCAACCAGAATCTCTTCCACATCGTGCTCCAACAGAGTCCTCCTCTTTCTCTGTGGGCAATATGGCATCGTCTGCATGGTCTGCGACAGCTACTTTTTTTACATCATCCACTCATGCAGTAAAAGGCGCCGCAGCTCACACTTACCATACAGTAACAAGTCGTATTTCCTCATGGTGGACACGTGCTGCGGATGCTCTTGTACAAAAAATTACGGATTTTGCACATGAAGCTGTAACCGGCGCTCCTACGTATTTCCCCAATGCAACAAACCCGGATGTAAGCGACTGGGGACCACAATTCTTTTTACGAAATAATACGTCCTCTTCTCCTATATACCCAGGCAGAGCGATAAATGCTCACGTTCCTCTTCCAGCTCTTCCAGTCTTTCCTGGTGGCTAATTTCTACAAAATGATAGTCCGGCTTTCCTTGAGCATTGGTAAGACTAATGAGAGAGTGCTGGTATGGACATGGAACATGGTGGTACATAGGGGCATGTCCTATAAATACCGAATACCTAAAATCTTTCCC
>CAYUAL010000034.1:0-12364 GCA_964442815.1 uncultured Alphaproteobacteria bacterium
ACAGAGAAGAACGTGTTTAATGATTTGCAAGATAAGGCTGATTTTTTTAAAGTAGAACCTGGTAACGTATTGAAAGAGATATAAGATAAAGGAAAAACATCACGATGACATCTACTCCAACAACGCCCCAAGATGAGGAAGTATTACTATCTTCTGGAGAGGAAGATTATGGTGCCCACTCTATTAAGGTACTCAAGGGGCTTGATGCCGTTCGTAAACGGCCAGGTATGTATATTGGAGATACGGATGACGGTTCTGGTCTTCATCATATGGTGTATGAAGTTGTAGATAATGCCATAGATGAGGCATTAGCGGGTCATTGCGATACCGTTACCGTAACCTTAAATGCAGATGGTTCAGCTACTATTACCGACAATGGACGAGGTATTCCTGTTGAGATACACGAGGAAGAAGGCATTTCTGCTGCAGAAGTTATCATGACGCAGCTCCATGCAGGCGGTAAGTTTGACCAAAACTCCTATAAGGTATCCGGAGGGCTACATGGTGTGGGGGTTTCTGTGGTGAATGCCTTATCTGAAATCCTAGATCTTACTATCTATAGAGGGGGCAAAAAGCACTTTATGCGATTCCGTCACGGGGTAGCGGAAGCGCCTTTGGCTGTTGTAGGCGATGCAGAAGGAAAAAAAGGGACGGAAGTTACGTTTCTGCCTTCTAAAGAGACTTTTACAAAAACAATATTTGATTTTGGTACCCTGGAGCATCGTTTGCGGGAACTTGCCTTTTTAAACTCTGGTGTTTCTTTGGTTTTGACGGATAACCGGGGCATTGAGCCTAAAGTTGTTCAGATGCATTACGAAGGAGGGCTTGTTGCATTTATAAAATATTTAGATCGTTCTAAGACGTCTCTTCAAGACGCTCCTATTTATTTTTCTGGGGAGCAGCAAGGTATTACTGTTGAGTGTTCTTTGGAGTGGACTGATAGCTATCATGAGAGCATGTTGTGTTTTACAAACAATATTCCTCAACGTGATGGAGGTACCCACTTAGCAGGTTTTAGAGCCTCCTTAACCCGTATTTTGCAAGCCTATATGGCTTCGCATATGGGTGGTGGAAAGAAAGATAAAGGTGTCTTTACAGGAGAGGATGCGCGTGAGGGTTTAACCTGCGTTTTATCTGTAAAGGTTCCTGACCCTAAATTTTCTTCTCAAACTAAGGACAAGCTTGTTTCTTCTGAGGTGCGGCCTGTTGTAGAAGCAATCGTTTCTGAAAAATTAGATCAATGGTTTGAAGAGCATCCTCAAGATGGAAAGCGTATTGTCGGAAAAGTAATGGAAGCAGCAGCAGCTCGAGAAGCAGCACGTAAAGCGCGTGAATTAACTCGACGTAAAGGTGCTCTAGATACAGCTTCTTTGCCAGGAAAGCTCGCAGATTGCCAAGAAAAAGATCCTGCTAAGAGCGAACTTTTCTTAGTGGAGGGTGAGGGTGCTGGTGGATCTGCAAAGCAAGCTCGCAATAGACAGAATCAGGCTATTCTTCCTCTGAAGGGTAAGATTCTAAACGTAGAAAGAGCCCGCTTCGATAAGATGCTAGGGTCTCAAGAAATAGGGACTCTTATTACAGCGTTGGGAACGGGGATTGGAAAAGACGATTTTAACGCTGAAAAAGCGCGCTATCATAAAATTATTATTATGACAGACGCTGACGTAGATGGGAGCCATATTCGTACACTGCTTTTGACTTTCTTTTATCGGCAAATGTCTGCGTTAATTGAGAATGGGTATCTTTATATTGCGCAGCCACCTTTATACAAGGTGAAACGCGGTTCCTCTGAAATGTATCTTAAGGACCAAAAGGCTTTAGATAACTATCTTCTAGAGGGAGGTTCGGAGCATGCTATCTTAAAAAGTGAGGATGGTACACAACGGGGTGGAGCCGAATTACGTGCTTTATTTGAGAAAGCCCAATCGGTAGATAAGATGATTCACCATCTTGGTCAAAAAATAGGATCTCTCCAAGTAGCAGAGCAAGCTGCCGTGTTAGGAATTTTTGGTACATTCTCTCAAGAGAATTTTGAAGTTCTACGTGTTCGGCTCGCTTCCCAGGATAAAGCAGAAGGGAAATGGACTTTAGAACAACGCGAAGATATCTTTGATCTCATCCGTACAGAAAGAGGTATCCGTGAAGTATTCTCCTTGGAAAGGGCTGTGTTTGAAAGTGGGGAAGCGCGACATCTGGCAACTTATGCATCTGAGCTGAAAGAGGTCTACTTACAACCTCTAACGCTCCAAACAAAAGACAAAAATATTCCTGTCCAAGGGCCTGCGGATCTTATAAGTATTATTATGGAATTAGGGCGAAAAGGTCTTAGCATCCAACGATATAAAGGCTTAGGAGAAATGAACCCCGAGCAACTTTGGGAGACAACCTTGGATCCAAATACGCGTTCTCTTCTTAAAGTGCGTGTTAGTCATGTGGATGAAGCAGAAGAAATTTTCTCAACGCTAATGGGAGATCTCGTAGAGCCTCGCCGGGACTTTATTCAAGATAATGCCCTTAATGCTGCGAATATTGATGTGTAAGATAGTTATGTGTAAATGACACAACAGAAGTGGGTAAGATTTTTTTGTATTTTACTTCATTTTCTCATTTTGCCTACAATATCTTCTGCAGCTCAGCTGGATAGCCTCCCAAAGGGGTTCGTTTATCTTGATAAGATAGATCCTTCTATTAAGCAGCGTTTGTTATTTGCTACCCCAGATAATCTTGTGGGTGTGCCTCTTGATGGGTATGAGAAGGGTCGTGTGGTATGTACACATGAGACCGCCCTGGCCCTCAAAGAAGCACAAAAAGAACTCAAAGTGCGAGGACTTTGTCTAAGAGTCGATGATGCTTATAGACCGACGCAAGCAGTAGGGCATATTAAACGGTGGGCAAAAGACTTAACAGATCAAAAGACAAAGCAAAAGTATTATCCGAATATCGATAAGAAAGAACTTTCAGGGAAGTTTATTGCGGCGAATAAATCTCCTCATAGCAGAGGAAGCGCAGTAGATGTAACGCTTGTAAATTGTATGACGGAAGAAGAATTAGATTTTGGTCCTCAAACATTAGGAGAAGAGAGTTCTCCTCATGCGGCTAACGTTACTCTACAACAAAAACAAAATAGGCTTTTATTGCGAGACGTAATGATACGAAATGGTTTCAAGCCTTATGATAAAGAATGGTGGCATTTTACGCTTAAAAATGAGCCGTTCCCTCAGACGTATTTTAATTTTCCTATTAGATAGTTTTTGCTTTGTTTCAAAACCTTCAAAATATCAAACAAAATTAAACTGACAGTTTAGCATTGCATGGTATTTTTACCGGGAGCAAGGTAAAGACAGTATTAAGCTTATCACCTGACAGATTTGAAAAAGTTGTCATCCTGCGACTTAATCGCGGGATCCAGGGGAACAGGCAACATCTATGAAAACCTTACGTCTTTCTAGGGTAACGTTTTGAGAGCTCTAAAGAGCTCAAATTATTATCCTGAATACCACGGTCTCCTCCTTCGCCAAGGCTTCGGCGGACAGGAAGCCGTGGAATGACATTTTTTGTCTAATACCTTAAATTTGTCAGGTGATAAGAGTGTTAAGATATTTTACTTTTCCTGTTTGATACTAATCTGCTATTTGTCATTATAGTATTTTAAAAAGTAGAAAATTGTAGATTAGATATGGTAAGCGAGCACTGTTTTGGATGTTTGGCATCCTTTCCTACTCCGGCGACCTCCATAGGAACGCATCCTTATATTGGAGCAACAGAAGCTTGTTGGAGTTTTTTTGGAGAAATTCTGGATAAAGAATATAGCGATTCTGAATACTTTAAAGTGCATCGTATTACAGTAGATACTTATGGTGCTCAACATATTGGGGATCAAAAAGATCGCAGGGCGCGGCAATCTGCAAATGTTCATTTGACTGCATTATACTTAACAGTTGTTAAAAAAGAATCTTTGGAGGAAGTTGTAAAATTTATAAAAAAAGCCACAGAGATTAAAAGGGATTGGCCCCCTTTAGTGCAAAGGCAAAACTCCCAATGGTTAACCATAAAGGATGTTAGTAAAGCAAAGGATGCTTTGTCTCATGCAAATCTAGTAAGGCAGTGGGGACAGAGTGTTTGTGATGCGTATGCTGATTATTATGATAATCTTTTAACAATCTATCAACAATTTTGCTCGCGTTGAAAGTATTTATAAATGACTAAAAAAGAACCTTTTTGGGGATCTAAAAAAGTATCTTCTAAGAAGAAAGAGGATTTTTCTACAGAGAAACGTTCGAAAGAAAAGAAAAAAAGCCTTTCTAAGCTCTGGCGTTTTTTATTTTTATTCTTCTTTTGGTCTTTTATTATTTTAGCTTGTATTATTGCTTACTGGGCTTATGATCTGCCAGACTTGAGTAAGCTTCAACCTGGGAGTAGACGTCCACATGTTACTTTTATAACGGTGGAAGGACGGCATTTAAGTAGTTATGGGGAGCTTCAAGATAAATTCTATAACCTAGAAGAGTTGCCCTCTTCGCTTATTAACGCTGTCTTGGCCTTAGAAGATAAGCGTTTCTATCACCATAAAGGGATAGATGTTGTGGGGTTAGCTCGCGCTTTCTGGACAAATTTAAGATATCGGTCTTTTCGTCAGGGGGGCAGCACTTTAACGCAGCAGCTTGCTAAAAACCTTTTTTTAACACCAGAGAGATCTTTAAAACGAAAAGTCCAAGAGCTCTTTCTAGCATTATGGCTAGAGCATAAATTTACGAAAAAGCAGATTTTAAGTATTTATCTGAATCGCGTTTATCTAGGGGCAGGTACTTATGGTGTAGGGGCTGCAGCTGAGAAGTATTTTAAGAAAAAGCCTAAAAACCTTTCTTTATTTGAATCTGCAGTGATAGCTGGCCTTTTAAAAGCGCCATCTGCATATTCTCCTTTTACTTCTCCAGAAAAAGCACGCAAGCGTGCAGAAACAGCTTTAGAAAGAATGGAAGAAGAAAAATATATTACTTCCTGGCAAAAAGCCCAGGCGCTTATAGAAGCTTGGGCACCTACTTATGTTCAGGACAAGATAGAAGGGGTGCGGTATTTTACTGATTGGGTTATGAGCCAGGTTCCAGAGCTTATAAATACGCAAACGCCTCAGGACTTGGTTATTGTAACAACCCTAGATCCTAGATTGCAAAACTTAGCGGATGCTAGTACAGAAAAAGCCTTGAAAGATAATAATTTTAATGAGCTTCAAGTTGCATTGCTTTGCATGAGTTCAGATGGGGCAGTGAGAGCTATGATAGGGGGGAGATCCTATGAAAAAAGTCAATTTAATAGAGCTGTTCAGGGTATTCGTCAACCAGGATCTTTGTTTAAAATGGTGGTATATTTAGCAGCCTTGGAAAAAGGGAAAAGTCCTTTTGATCTTATAGAAGATACACCTATTAAAATTGGATCTTGGAAGCCTAAAAACTTCCAATGGGAAAGCCAAGGGATTATTTCTATCCAAGATTCCTTTGCTTTTTCTGTGAATACATCTGCTGTTCGATTAGCAAGAGAAATAGGCGTTTCTTCTATTCAAAAAATGGCTAAAAAACTTGGTATTCAGCATCCCGTTTCGTCTAACTTAAGTATTGCTCTTGGAACATCTGAAAGCAATCTTTTGGAGATGACGACAGCCTTTGCAGTTATTGCTAATGGAGGATTTACGGTTGCGCCCTATGGTGTTTTGGAAATTCGTACGCCTAAAGGAGAAATCTTATATCAAAAAGAGAAGAAAAACTTCGAACGGGTAGTTGATGAAAAAATAGTCCATCAAATGCAAGAAATGCTTAAAGAAGTGGTACGCCGTGGAACAGGTAAAAAAGCTCAAGTGCCTGGAGTGGATATAGCAGGGAAAACAGGAACAACCCAAGAGCGTCAGGATGGATGGTTTGTTGGCTTTACCCCTTATTTAGTAACAGGGGTTTGGCTTGGGTTAGACGAAGAGGATGCGAGCATTACTAAAAAACATCGCACAACCGGTGGCCAATTGCCAGCCTATCTTTTCTCCCTGTTTATGCGGGGATTACAGCATAATTAAGAGTATTATACAGCATATACGCTAGAAAAACATCGAGCATATTAGTGCTCGAAAAATTCACCTATTAATGCCATTATTGGACTCAAAATGGCATTAGGGATGCCAAAATGGGAGGCTCTTCTTATGACTTTTATCCTGTATATGGTCCTCTCGGGTTTTGGGCGAGTGAAGTCAAAAATAAGTCAAAAATATTTCCACAGGATATAAAACCTCTGCTGGTTAGAAGAAGCATAGAGGAATAACTATAAAGCATGTCTACCTACTAGAATTCCTTTTCATGTTGCGGTAAAAAGGACTTCATGGATCTAATTAGACTCTTTTTTGGTTTTTTTATTTTTTTACCAGCTCTTTTGCAGGGCGTAATGGTAATAGGGCTTCTTTTGTGGAGGACACGCTATAAAAAGATAGCGCGTAAATTCGTAATTGGAGCACTTATCCCCTTTCTCTTCATAAACTTAACTCCTGTGGGGAGATGGATGCTTACATATTTCGAAAATTATTATCCCCAAAGATATGAAATTCCATCAGAAGCTAAAGGTCTTATCCTATTGGGGGGCAATTTTGATTTGCCAGAGACAAGAGCTCGGAAGAGGCCTATCTTTAATAAGGCCGCTGCGCGGCTCTTTGATTTTATTTATTTGGCCCAGCAGTATCCTCAGCTACCGATTATCTTTACAGGGACACCAGAAGAAGCTCAGTATACGCAAGAAGTTTTTGATAAATTCGGGATAGACCCCAAGCGTGTTCAATATGAAAATCAATCTCAAAACACAAAAGATAATGCCCAAAAAACAGCTTTCCTTTTAAAAGAAGAGGAAGAAGGACCCTGGGTATTAGTGACCTCTGCTTTTCACATGCCCAGATCCGTTGCTTTATTTAAAGGGGAAGGTATTAAGGTTGTTCCGTATCCTGTTGATTATCATACTTCTGGCCAATACAGTTTATATCAATGGGTGGATATTAGGTCTTGGTTGGCGGGGTATAATACATACGCGTGGGCCATGGCTTTAGGCCAATGGGCAGGCCTTTTTTCTGTTTATTTGGAAGGGAAGTCTTCAGATGTGCTTCCTAAGAGGGATTAATATGTATTTTTATGTTGTTCTTATGAGTGTTTTTATGGGAAGTATTTTTTCTCTAAATGCTATGTTGCCTGATTGGGATCAACGTGCCAAAGAGATGGACCAACTGAGAAGGGATGCAAGCGACCATTATAAGCAGGTAAGAGCAAGTCAGCTCCAAGATAGTAGTGTGTTAGGGAAGATAGTGGCATCTTACAGGAAGGGACGCAGACACAACCAGTAATAGAGAAGACTATACCTGAAGCTGCCCCCTCTTTTCCTAGTAATAAACTCAGAATGCAACAACTAGAACGTGACGTTTGTCTTTCTTGGAAGCAAGTCCTCTTAAAAAATGCTTCTGCTTACCCTGGAAAGCCTCAACAACAATAGAATATTGTTTCTTTCAAAGAAAAATGCATAAATGTTAAGAGAACTCTTGACTCTCAAGTGAAGTCTGACTAGTATGCACGCTCATCCAGGTTTTTGCATGGGTTTCTGGAGGTCTTTAATTATATTCTTAAAGGCAAAAGTTCAAAACTCAAGTGAAGAGAGCCGCCTTATTGTAAAGGTAGCCTTTCTTTGTCTTTAAATTTTTTTCTATGAAAAGTGCCTTTTAGTGTGCTATAACGCCGAAAGCATTTTTTTACAGAACGTCTATAGATGCATTGAGCAACAGACAGAAGGAATATTCGATGCCAACGATTAACCAGTTGATCCGCAAGCCACGTCAGCCAAGGACGTCACGGAATAAGTCGCCTGCCCTCCATAAGTGTCCTCAAAAACGAGGTGTATGTACGCGCGTGGGAACCATGACTCCTAAGAAACCTAACTCGGCTTTGCGTAAAATAGCTCGTATTCGGCTTTCTAATGGTATTGAAGTAACAGGATATATCCCTGGAGAAGGGCATAACCTTCAAGAGCACTCTGTTGTAATGATTCGTGGTGGTCGTGTAAAAGACCTTCCCGGTGTTCGGTATCACGTTATTCGTGGAACTTTGGATACACAAGGTGTGAAAAATAGAAAACAAAGGCGCTCTAAGTATGGAGCAAAACGGCCTAAATAAGGTTCTAAGAGAGAGTAAATAAGGAGCGTAGAATGGCACGTCGTCGCGCGGCTGAAAAGCGAGAAATCCTCCCAGATGCAAAATATGGGGATATTGTTCTAACAAAATTTATGAACAGTCTTATGTATGAAGGGAAGAAGTCTATTACAGAAAGCATTATTTATGGAGCGCTTTCTCAGCTAGAAAACAAAACCTCTCGCCCAGCTCTTGAGGTTTTTCATGAAGCGCTTGATAACGTAAAGCCTTTGATGGAAGTGCGCTCTCGCCGCGTAGGTGGGGCCACATATCAAGTCCCTATGGAAGTACGCCGAGAAAGAGCTCAGTCCTTGGCTATCCGGTGGCTTATCGGTGCAGCTCGTAAGCGCTCTGAGACAACCATGATGGATAGATTAGCAAACGAATTATTAGATGCAGCGAACAACCGTGGTACATCTATTAAAAAACGGGAAGATACACATAAAATGGCGGAAGCAAACCGTGCTTTCGCGCATTATCGTTGGTAAGTGAGGTAAAGAAATATGTCAGCGCGTCAAACGCCCATTGAAAAATATCGTAACATAGGCATCATGGCTCATATTGATGCCGGTAAGACGACGACGACAGAGCGGGTTCTTTATTATACAGGTCGTTCCTATAAAATTGGAGAAGTCCATGAGGGAACAGCTACCATGGACTGGATGGAGCAGGAGCAAGAGCGTGGTATTACCATTACCTCTGCTGCTACGACCTGTTTCTGGAATGACTATCGCATTAACATTATTGATACCCCAGGGCACGTGGATTTTACCATTGAGGTAGAACGTTCTTTGCGTGTTTTGGACGGGGCAGTTGCTGTTTTTGACTCTGTTGCTGGTGTTGAGCCTCAATCTGAAACGGTGTGGCGTCAAGCAGATAAGTATAATGTGCCGCGTATTTGTTTCGTCAATAAGATGGATCGTATTGGTGCTGATTTCTACCGTTGCGTAGATATGATGGTTGATCGCCTTGGGGCGACACCTCTTGTGTTGCAGCTTCCTTTAGGGGCTGAAAGTGATTACAAAGGTGTAGTTGATCTTCTTAAAATGAAAGCCATTGTTTGGCAGGATGATAGCTTGGGAGCTAAATTTTCTGAAGAGGAAATTCCTGCAGATATGAAAGCGAAAGCAGAAGACTATCGTTCTCGGTTGGTGGAACGTGCTGTTGAAATGGATGATACTGCTTTAGAGACTTATTTAAATGGTCAGGAAGTTTCTATAGAAACGCTCAAAAAATGTATCCGTAAAGGAGCCATTTCTCGTTCCTTTACCCCTGTTCTTTGTGGTAGTGCGTTTAAGAACAAAGGTGTTCAGCCTTTATTAGATGCAGTTGTAGATTACCTTCCTTCTCCGTTGGATATTCCACCTGTAAGTGGCGTGAGCTTGGATGGAGAAACAGTTATGGAACGTAAAGCTTCTGATACTGAGCCATTTTCTGGGCTTGCTTTCAAGATTATGACAGACCCATTTGTAGGGTCTTTGACATATGTTCGTATTTATTCAGGTATGTTAGAGTCGGGTTCGCAAGTATTAAACTCTACAAAAGATCAAAAAGAGCGCGTGGGTCGTATGCTCTTGATGCACGCAAATACTCGCGAAGATATTAAAGTCGCTTATGCAGGGGACATTGTTGCCTTGTGCGGATTAAAGTCCTCTATTACGGGGGATACTCTTTGTGATCCTAGTAAGCCCGTTATCTTGGAAAAAATGGAATTTCCTAATCCTGTGATTGAGGTAGCTGTTGAGCCTAAAACCAAGGCAGACCAAGAGAAAATGGGTCTTGCTTTATCTCGTTTGGCTACAGAAGATCCTTCCTTCAGAGTTTCTACAGATGTGGAGACAGGGCAAACCATCATTAAAGGAATGGGTGAGCTTCATCTTGAAATCATCGTAGATCGTATGAAGCGTGAATTTAAAGTGGAAGCAAACGTAGGTGCTCCACAAGTGGCCTATCGCGAAACCATTTCCCGTACGGCTGAAATAGACTACACACACAAGAAACAATCAGGTGGTGCCGGTCAGTTTGCTAAGGTTAAGATTGTATTTGAACCTTTGCCAGCTGGATCTGGGTGCCAATTTGAAAGCAAAATCGTTGGGGGTGCCGTTCCTAAAGAATATATTCCTGGCGTGGAAAAAGGTGTTATTTCTGCTTTGGATACGGGTGTAATAGCGGGTTATCCTGTTATTGATGTAAAGGCGACTCTTATTGATGGTGCCTACCATGATGTGGACTCTAGCACATTGGCTTTCGAAATTGCAGGTCGTGCAGCTGTGAGAGAAGGTCTTCCAAAAGCAGGGCCGAAATTACTCGAGCCTATTATGAAGGTAGAAGTTGTAACTCCCGAAGAATATATGGGAGACGTTATTGGAGACTTAAATAGTCGACGTGGGCAGGTAACTGGCATGGATCAACGTGGTAACGCACGTGTTGTAACGGCCATGGTACCTCTTGCTACAATGTTTGGGTATGTAAACACCTTGAGATCTATGTCTCAAGGACGGGCACAATATACCATGCATTTTGATCATTATGAGGCGGTTCCTCAAAATGTTGTTGAGGAATTGAAAAAAACAGCGTAAGTATAGAGAACTTTTTTATATAGACCAGACAAACGAAAAGGGGTGAATGATGTCAAAGGCGAAGTTTGAGCGGAAGAAGCCGCATTGCAACATAGGGACGATCGGACACGTAGACCACGGGAAGACGACGCTAACAGCGGCGATCACGAAGGTGCTAGCAGAGAAGGGTGGTGCGGAGTTCATGGCGTACGACCAGATCGATAAGGCACCCGAAGAAAGAGCACGCGGGATCACGATCTCAACAGCCCATGTGGAGTATGAAACAGATAAAAGGCACTATGCGCACGTTGACTGTCCTGGACACGCTGACTATGTGAAGAACATGATCACGGGAGCGGCCCAGATGGACGGAGCGATCTTGGTGGTATCAGCAGCTGATGGACCTATGCCTCAGACACGGGAGCATATTCTTCTTGCTCGACAAGTAGGTGTACCCGCATTGGTTGTGTTTATGAATAAGGTAGACCAAGTAGACGATCCTGAATTGTTGGAATTGGTAGAGTTAGAAATCAGAGAATTGTTGTCTAAGTACGACTTTCCTGGAGACAAGATACCCATTATTAAAGGAAGTGCTCTAGCAGCCTTAGAAAATAGCAATGCTGAGATTGGAACTAAGAAGATCCTAGAATTGATGGATGCGGTAGATAGCTATATACCCCAACCTGAAAGAGCAAAAGATAAGCCATTCTTGATGCCCATCGAAGATGTGTTTTCTATCTCTGGACGTGGGACTGTGGTAACAGGACGCGTTGAACAAGGTGTTGTGAAGGTTGGAGAAGAAATAGAGATCGTAGGGATACGACCAACCCAAAAGACAGTGGTAACGGGTGTGGAGATGTTCCGTAAGCTTCTAGATCAAGGAGAAGCAGGAGATAACATTGGAGCTCTGTTACGTGGAACGAAGAGAGAAGATGTGGAAAGAGGACAAGTGTTAGCAGCGCCTGGGTCAATTAAGCCACATACGAAGTTTGAATGTGAAGCGTATATATTAACCAAGGAAGAAGGAGGACGTCATACGCCTTTCTTTGGAAACTATAGACCACAGTTTTATTTTAGAACGACAGACGTAACTGGGACAGTAGAGTTACCAGAGGACGTGAAGATGGTGATGCCTGGAGATAACATTCGGATGACGGTAGAGCTGATAGCGCCGATAGCAATGAGCGAAGGACTTCGTTTTGCTATTCGTGAAGGAGGTCGTACCGTTGGTGCGGGCGTTGTTTCTAAAATTATTGCTTAGTACTTAAGAAACTTAAATTAAAATGGGGCCTTAAGGGCCCCATTTTAATTTGTTATCTTGCTTATTCTGAGCGACCAACTTCTTTTGCTATATCTACAGGTGTATTATATTCTCTGTCTGAAAAGCGATTCATTACATTGAGAACATCACTTGGAGCATTGTTTTTTCTGGCTTGTTCAATGAGATCTTGTTTATTTGCTGGAAAATCTACGCCTTTAATATAGCGTTCTACAGCTGCAGGGCTTGCTTTTTCAGGATTCCCGCTACCACCTTCACTTGATTTTTGGCTGCCAATGTTTCTATCTTCGTCTTTGAAACCTATAGTCATGGTAATCTCCTTTCTTAAAATA
>CAYUAL010000035.1:0-12351 GCA_964442815.1 uncultured Alphaproteobacteria bacterium
TCAGACAAAATGTTTCCGCGTTCTCTCTATCCATAAAACGACCCAAAAATAACTGGAATTCCCCCTCCATAGAAGAACTTTGAGGCACAGGAATAATACTTAAGGAAATGCCATTAAGCTTTTCTCCATGATGCAAACTTAACCGTCTCCATTCTTGATAAACTTCGTCCCGAGAGCCAAGTTTTCCTACTTGCAAATAATAAGCTTTATCAAGGACTTCTGTGACAGCCCTTTTATTTTTTTTATCAAAGCTTTCTATCTCGTCTATTTCTGTATCCACAAGCTTTTTAAAGGTTTCCTCCCATGTCTCTTTATTCTCCTCTTCTTCCATTCCTAAAGGAAGTTCAGGAGTAGGAAGCAATACTGTTACTTGCTGTAGCTCCTTAGAAGATTTTTGTTTATTTTTTGCTTCTTTAACACGTTGATAAATCTCTTTATCTTGATGGAGTATTTTCATTCCTCCTGGGTTTTGTGGAGATATTGTATATGGTTCAGGATTTGCCCGAATAAGAGGAAGATCTTCAATATTTATAAGTGAAGCTTCTTCTTTTGGTTTTTTCGAAAAATCCCAAAACCCAATCTGCCACAAAAGAAAGAAAGCAACAGAAAAAACACTTATACCTACAAAAGTTCCTACAAGAAGACGGACCAACCGTTGCTTTCTCTTTGTTTGAGAATTTCTTTTATATAATAAATCAACCATAGAGGTCGAAGGAGACATATTCTCTTTCCTTAACGCATTTCTTCAAGAGGTGTAACTCCTAAGAGGTGCAACCCATTTGACAATACAATTGCAGTTGCCTCTAAAAGAGCTAATTTACTTAAAGTTCCTTTTTTATCATGAGGTAAAAGAAAACGCAGTTGCGTATTATCTTTCCCTTTTGCCCAAAGAGAATGGAAAGCCGCAGCAACATCATGAAGGAAAAACCCTATCCGATGAGGCTCAAGGGCTTCAGCAGCCAATTCTATTTGTCGAGGCCATTGAGCAAGTAACTTAATAAGAGCTTGTTCTTCAGACTCTATGAGACTATCAAAAGATACTTCTGTTAATCTATATGCACTAAAATCCTCTCCAGGGAAAAGAGTTTTAGCCTGCCTTTTGACCGATTGAATACGCGCATAGGCATATTGAATATAAAACACAGGGTTATCTGCAGATTGCTCTAAAACTTTAGCAAAGTCAAAATCAAATTGTGCATCACCTTTGCGCATTAGCATTGTCAAGCGAAAGACATCCTTACCAACTTGCTCAATAACCTCCCTCAAAGTCACAAAGATACCTGAGCGCTTTGACATGCGAACAGGAACCCCTTTATCAAAAAGGTTTACTATCTGGCACAAGATAATATCGAGTGTTCCTTTTTCTTCTGTAATAGCCTTGTATGCTGCCTTCATGCGCTTAACATAACCGCCATGATCAGCTCCAAAGACATTGTAAATAGGCCCTTTGGTACGTTCGTATTTATCCAAATGATAGGCTATATCTTTCGCAAAATAGGTCCAAGTACCATCGGATTTTTGTAAAGGACGATCTATATCATCTCCAAATTGTGTCGCTTTAAAAAGCATTTGCGGCCGTGGCTCCCAGTCGTCTACAGGCTTTCCTTTAGGCGCTTCTAATACTCCAGTATAAATAAGTCCACGTTTTTCCAAACAATCTATGGCATGCTCAACAGCGCCCTTTGCAACCAACGTAGACTCCGACGTAAATACCTCATGATGAATACCCAAAAGATGAAGATCTTCCTTAATAAGCTCCATCATAGCGGCCACAGAAAAACGCCGAATGGGAAGAAGCCACTCTGTTTCCGGTTTATCTTTATAGAGCTCTCCTACTTCTTTAGCTAAAGCTTCTCCAACAGGCTTCAAGTATTCTCCTGGGTAAAGCCCTTTAGGGATTTCAGAGATTGTTTCTCCCAAAGCCTCTAAGTATCGTAAATAAACAGATCTTGCCAAATCATCGACCTGGCCCCCTTCGTCATTAATGACATATTCTCGAGTAACCTTGTACCCAACTCCTTCCAGTAAAGCCGCAATGGCGTCTCCTATAACGGCTCCTCGTCCGTGCCCAGCATGCATAGGTCCTGTTGGGTTAACAGAAACATATTCCACATTTGCCCTTTGGCCGAGTCCTTTTTCTCCTTTCCCATATTTTGATCCTTGAATCAAAATATCTTTTAAGCATCCTAACCAAAAATCTTGGGTAAGCGTAAAATTAATAAACCCTGGTCCAGCTATGGTTACTTTTTCAACGTGAGGAATCTTTGCAAGCTTTGGCACCAAAAGCTCTGCTAAGTTTCGCGGATTCATCCTCGCACCTTTAGCTAAAACTAAAGCAGCGTTGGTGGCAATATCTCCATGAGAAATTTCTTTAGGTGGCTCCGCTGTAATTTTGGCTGTATCAAGAACACCAGAAAGTTTCCCTTCTTGTGCGAGATCTTCTATGACTTTTAAAATATGTTTAAGAAATATTTGGAAAAAATTCATTTAGTGTAAGCCTTGACGTTCTTTCTTTAATTTTCAGGATTGTATAAAAAGAATCGTCATGCTGAATTTATTTCAGCATCTCATAATCGATGAGATCCCGAAACAAGTCCGGAATGACAGTTTTTCACCTCTTCTTATCCAACCCTCGATTTATTTGACAAATACGAAGAGAGTCCCTATGTTTTATCATAGTTCTCTTCTTTGGTACACTCCAAAGCTAAAAGGTTTTTATGGACACTCTCACCTTCAGACTCTCAGACGCAGCCGCTCGTCATCTTGCTCATATTTTAGAGGAAGATAAAAAACAAGGAAAATCTGCATCCTGGCGGTTACGCATTTCCGTGACGGGTGGTGGATGTGCTGGCTTTCAGTATGTATTTACGTTTGATGATACACAAAACAAAGACGACCATATTTTTGAGAAA
Organism: uncultured Alphaproteobacteria bacterium; assembly: GCA_964442815.1. Classification (GTDB taxonomy): domain Bacteria; phylum Pseudomonadota; class Alphaproteobacteria; order 16-39-46; family 16-39-46; genus CAYUAL01. The sequence continues at coordinate 2,913 of CAYUAL010000035.1, forward strand.
GATAGGGCTTCTGTCATTATCGACGACATCTCTTTAGGCCTTTTAAATGGTGCTGAGCTTGACTTTATCGATGAGCTTATTGGGTCTTCTTTTGTTATTAAAAAGAACCCCAATGCGTCTTCTTCTTGTGGCTGCGGATCGTCGTTTTCAGCTATATAAGTAGCTTTGTCTTCTAATTTATAAGGTTCCCATTACCAAAGAAGCATTAGTTCCACCAAACCCAAAAGAGTTGGAGACGGCCACTTTTATTTTCTTCTCTTTAGCTTTATGCGGGATAAGATCAAATCCTTCTGCTTCCGGACAAGGATTGTCTAAGTTCAATGTAGGAGGAAGAATACCTTCTTTAAGAGCCAGCAAAGTAAATATTGCCTCTACTCCACCAGCACCCCCTAATAAATGCCCGATAGAAGATTTTGTAGAAGACATAGGAACATGCCCCACATGAGAACCCAATAACTTACGCGTAGCCCGTAATTCTGCAACATCTCCTGGAGGTGTAGAAGTTCCATGCGCATTGATGTACCCTATATCTTCCAAAGAAACATTAGCATTTTTAATAGCATTACGCATTGCACGATAAGCTCCATCACCATCCTCGGAAGGAGCCGTCACATGGTAAGCATCCCCAGAGAGACCATACCCTAAAATCTCGGCATATATAGGAGCACCTCGTTTCTTAGCGTGCTCATACTCTTCTAAAACAACAAGCCCTGCCCCCTCTCCCATCACAAACCCATCTCGTCCTTCATCCCAAGGTCTAGAGGCTTTTTCAGGTGTATCGTTATATTCTGTGGAAAGCGCACGTGCCGCAGCAAAGCCTGCCATACCAACACGGCAAACAGCTGACTCCGCTCCTCCTGCCAGCATTACATCTGCATCTCCGAATTGTATAAGGCGCGCAGCGTCTCCAATAGCATGAGAACCAGATGCACACGCTGTTACAACAGAATGATTAGGTCCTTTTAAACCATACCGGATTGAAACTTGTCCCGAGGCCAAATTTATAAGAGAAGAGGGGATGAAAAAAGGACTCACGCGCCTAGGTCCTTGGGAGCTTAGGGCAACGGAGTTATTATAAATTTCTAAAAGGCCTCCTATTCCCGCTCCAATCAAAACGCCTGTTCTTTCTAAAGATTCTGCGTCTTGAGGCTTCCACCCAGCGTCATTTAAGGCTTCTTCTGCAGCCACTAAAGAATACTGTATGAACTCAGACATCTTCTTTTGATCTTTTGTGGAAACATAAGGCTCAATATCTAGTTCTCCAGAATTTTGGCCTTTTGGGACTTGCCCAGCAATCTTGGCTGGCATATCCTCTGTTTCAAAAGAAGCAATCCTTTTAATACCTGAGTGTCCTTGGATTAGGCGACTCCATACATGATTAACCCCAACGCCTAAAGGACTTACAATTCCAAGGCCCGTTACAACAACACGACGCATGTGACTTCCTTCTCTCTAAAACGATAAAAAGGGGCAACCATACCCCTTTTTATTTTATTTACGTATACTAAATACCATAAGAAAATTTGTATACATCTAGACTCTATAAATGTCTTTAGCTGTTCTTACTCAGCTTTATGCTTTTCCAAATAAGCAACAGCATCCCGTACTGTAAGGATTTTTTCAGCTGCGTCATCAGGAATCTCCACACCAAATTCCTCTTCAAACGCCATAACGAGCTCAACAGTGTCTAGGCTGTCCGCACCAAGATCATCTACAAAGCTTGCATTTTCTGTTACTTTAGATTCATCCACACCTAAGTTTTTCACTACTATTTTCTTAACGCGATCGGCAATGCTGCTCATTCGTAATATCCTCTTGGTTTTACACTCAACTTATCTAAAAAAGCATTACTCTAAATGCTTCTATTTTTCAACTCTCTTTTGCTATTTCTAGCATACTAATAATGTATATGCCGCTTTTTATGCCGTGCTCAACGTAATTTGTAAAGAGGGGTTTTTACAACATTAGGGATATCCACATGTATATACACAAAAAAAGGGCCTTTCTTTAAAAATGATTATTTTAAATACCCATATCTTTTGCATATATTCTGGAAAGTTTTGTGATACAGGCAATCTTCTACAAAAAAGTGACGTAAGCGTACTGACATTGTACCCTCATTTAAAGTGTTTATCATTACCTTACCTTTAAATTCTTCTTGTTGCATAGAAATGCTGCATAAATCTTTAAGATCCGCCCATATATACATATCTTTTTCAAGGAAAGAAGAAGATATTTTAGGATTATGAGATCAGCGCTCTCTTGTTCTGTTTAGCAAATTTGCAGATTTAAATTCTGTGGGTTCTAGAGGGTAAATAAGATAGATGATTTTTCGTCTGGTTTGAGGATTATTTTTCTCAAGCATAATAGACTTCTGGATAAGTCTCCTTTGTTGTAAGGCAGATGAAAAATTAAAAACTCCCGCACTCTCTTCTTTTAATTCTCGTACAATATTATCTAAGAAAGTTCCCCTCTGGGTACTGCCACCGAGGTCTGAAAATGTTCCCGCTTTTTCAGAAGGGCCATCTACTCGTTCTCTAGCAAGCAATACATAAGGATGCCCTCTAAAAGTATACAATAGCAAAATTCCAACAGTTGCTTTTTCTTGAGGTATTGTATGTAAAACATAAGAAAGAGTGTTTGCTTTTTCTTGTATTTCTCCTACTGCAGAAGAAAAAATAAAAAGAAAACATACTATTACAGTTCTTAAAAAAATATTAAAAACGTTCTTTTTTAGTTTCATAGAATTGTCAGATCTTTGTTTGTTAAAAGAGTTAGAACAGAGAAAGAAACATAATTTCGTAGTAGCAAAAACTTAAACATCCAAACAGCTTTATTATTGCCAACTAAGAGTAGTACCTCCGTCACATATAACTGTAACACCCGTAATCCAACCAGAAGCTTCAGAGGCCAAAAATACAGCTAACATCCCAATATCTTGAGGTAGGCCCGCACGTCCTAAAGGTATTTTCTTAATCATACTCTGCCACCCTTTTGGGTCTTGCTGTATATATGGTTGATTAGATTCTGTTTCAGTTGCTCCGGGAGCAATCCCATTTACTCGTATATTGTAAGGCGCAAGTTCCAATGCTGCACTTTTAGTGAGCATATCTAATCCAGCTTTAGAACAAGAGTTCAAACAGCTTCCTATACTAGGCATCGAACCAGAAATAGAAGAAACATTGAGAATACTTCCTGCAGCTTTTCTTTTTATAAGGTGTTGTGCCATATTTTGAGTCAGGCAAAGAGGAGCTTCGACATTAATTTTATGCATCCAAGAAAAAACTTCAGGCTTTATTTCGAGAAAAGACTGTCTTTCATAAGCCGCAGCACAATTAACTAATATATCCAATGTTTCAGTTTTTTTATAATCTGCTCAAAAAAATATTCGGGACCTTTTTTTTCAAAAAAGACAGCTTGAACTGCAAAAGCTCGTCGACCTAATCCTTCTATCTCTTTAACCACAGCTGCAGCCTTCTCTTTTTGTGAACAATATTGAATTACAATATCAGCCCCTTCTTGAGCTAAAGCAAGAGCTATTCCTTTGCCAATTCCTTGGCCTCCACCTGTTTAAGTGCACTTTTATTAGAAATGTTCCATTAAATTACTAAAAGATAATCGATATATATCCTATGATGCCTCCCAAAGGAGCAACAGTAATTTCCGCCCAAAAAAACGGAACAATATCTCACTCCTGCTCCTTTTGCCTTTCACTTTATCTTTCAAAAGTAAGAGCGGATTTATTCTACAATTGAGAGTAAGTACCATTAACTACATATTCATAATCATCTGGGCCTTGAATGTCTGTGGCGGTACCTTTAAGACGGTACTTATGACCACCTGCAAATCCAACATCAAAGGTTCCAGAGGACTTACCATGTATATTATGACAAGTTATGATACATTGCGCAAAAGCATTCATAACTGGCCCTCTAGTAGTTTTTAAAAATTGTTGAACGCTAGAAGTGACAGGATAAACCCCCTTTTGCACAGGTACAGATATAGTAAAAGTTTTGCCTCCCTCGCATGTGCAAGGAAGATACTCTGCCTGAACCTTTTCAGATAAAATAAGCATACTAGCCAGAGATAAGAATGCAAAGCTAAGAGATTTTTTCATATTAGAGTACTCCTTTTTTGTTTTTTTATATTTTAATTGCATATATAAAAATTACATATACAAATTTAAGTATACAGGTAAGAATAATAAAGAAAAGCCTTTTTCTTTTTTTATATTTCCTTAGAATTACAAATAGAGATTTTACCTCTTTTAAATTGAATATTAAATCATCGCCATACCGCCATTTACATGAAGCGTTTGCCCTGTAATATAGCCGGCTTCTTCACTTGCCAAGAATGCGACAGCGGCTGCTATATCTTTTACATCACCCATTTTTCCCATAGGAATAGAAGCAATAATCCGCGCTTTTTGATCCTCATTTAATTCATCTGTCATGGGTGAAGGAATAAAGCCTGGCGCAACACAATTAACCGTAATGGAACGACTAGCTACTTCTTGCGCTAAAGCTTTTGAGAAGCCAATAAGACCAGCCTTACTTGCTACATAATTAGTCTGTCCTGGGTTTCCCGTTACACCCACAATAGAGCTTATATTAATAATACGCCCCGCACGGTTTTTCATCATGCCACGAATCGCTGATCGACAAAGCCTAAAAATAGAAGTCAAATTTACTTCGATTACTTTTTGCCAGTCTTCATCTTTCATACGCATTAAAAGACCATCTCGTGTTAATCCAGCATTGTTCACGAGAATATCTAACTTCCCAAATTTTTCTTCTACTGAAGGAATAAGCTTCTCTGTTTCTACAGCATCGGACAAGTTACAAGGAAAAATATGCGCCCACGTTCCTAATTCTTTAGATAAAGCTTCTAAAGCCTCTACGCGTGTCCCAGACAAGGCAACCTCAGCTCCTTGTGCATGCAGACACTTTGCTATAGCAGATCCAATACCACCAGAAGCGCCTGTTACAAGTACTTTCTTTCCTTCTAAAGAGAACATTTTTTAATCCTTTCTTCCTTTTAATTTACTGTTTTTAAGAATTCTTCGATATCGTGGGGTGTATTGAGGGTAATCGCTTTAATATCAGGATGAATGCGTTTAGCAAGTCCTGAAAGAACTTTGCCGGCCCCTATTTCCACAAAAGTATCTGCACCCTTTTGATGCATTGCTAGCATACCCTCTCTCCAGCGCACACGTCCTGTAACTTGCTCAACTAAAGATCTACGTACATCTTCAAAAGATTGGACAGGCTTTGCCGTAACATTTGCTAGAAGAGGCAAAGAAGGATCTGAGCCTTGTACTTCTTGTAAAGCTTTTTCCATTACTTTAGCAGCAGGCATCATTAAAGGGCTGTGAAAAGGAGCACTTACTGCCAATAAAACACTACGCTTTGCCCCCTTTGCTGCCGCTTCTGTAAGAGCTCTATCGATAGCAGCTTTATGCCCACTAATGACAACCTGGCCTGGGCAATTATCATTTGCTATAACGCACATTTCCCCTTCTTTTGTAGCTTTCTGAGCAATCTCTTCTACCTCCTCTAAAGATAATCCCAATATAGCAGCCATAGCTCCTTGCCCAATAGGAACAGCATCTTGCATAGCACGTCCACGTGTCTTTAAAAGACGTGCTGTATCTGCCAAACTAAAGGTTTTTCCTGCACATAAAGCAGAATATTCTCCCAAAGAGTGCCCTGCTAAAAATGCTCCTTTATCTGCTAAAGAAAATCCACCTTCTTTCTCTAAAACACGCGCTACAGCCATACTTACAGACATAAGAGCAGGCTGCGTATTTTCTGTTAAAGTAAGGTCCTCCGCAGGCCCTTCAAAAACAAGGCTTGTAAGCTTCTGTTGAAGTGCCTCATCTACTTCTTCAAAAACTTCTCGTGCACAAGAAAAAGCTTCATATACATCTCGTCCCATTCCAACATGTTGTGACCCTTGTCCTGGAAAAATAAATGCTATAGCCATATATAACTCCTGAAATTAATCTAAAATATAAGGGGGACAAGTATACCCTTTCGGAGAAAGCGTAAAAATTTCCGCACCATCTTTTGTTACCCCAATTGTGTGTTCAAATTGAGCAGACAAAGATTTATCCCGTGTAACAGCTGTCCATCCATCTTCTAAAACTTTTACGCTGAAGCCTCCAGCATTTATCATAGGTTCTATAGTAAAGAACATTCCTTCTTTTAAGATAATGCCTTTAGTAGGTTTTCCATAATGCAAAATCGTAGGCGCTCCATGGAAAAACTGTCCAATACCATGCCCACAAAAATCACGTACAACTGAAAAACGTTCTTTTTCAACGTAGGATTGGATAGCATGCCCAATGTCTCCTACTGTCTTCCCAGGTTTTACAGCAGCAATACCACGCATTAAGGCTTCATAAGTAATTTCTACGAGACGCTTTGCTTTAACTCCTACCTTCCCTACATAAAACATACGGCTAGTATCTCCATACCATCCCTCTAATATGACTGTCACATCGATGTTTAAAATATCCCCCTCTTCGAGCTTCTTGGGACCTGGAATTCCATGGCAAACCACATGATTCACAGATGTACAAATAGATTTAGGATATCCCTTATACCCTAAGGGAGCAGGCACTGCCTTATGATCTAAAATAAAATCATGACACAAACGATCTAATTCACTGGTCGTAATGCCAGGCTTTACAAAGGGTGTAATATAATCAAGTGTCTCAGCAGCTAACCTTCCTGCTTTACGCATCTTCTCAAAATCTTCTGAACCATGAAGTAAGATAGACTCTTCTTCATACAAAAATTGATCTGTATCACACAAATTAAACATCTCTCTCAACTTTTTATAAAACTCCTTTGCGACACCATACCGGAAAAAAATTTCCTTTCCAAGATAAGTCTCTCCTTGCTAAGCTAAAAAATACTACAAAATAAAAAATAAAAGGCTTATAAAAATGCAAGCACATAAAGTTACTCTAATAGAAGGAGATGGTGTTGGACCAGAAGTGATAAATGCTACCCGTCAGATTATAAATGCTTCTGGTGCCAGAATAGATTGGGAAATTTGCGAGGCAGGAGCCTCTGTAGTAAAAAAAGGAATAAATACGGGACTTCCTCAAGAAACTATTGACTCAATACGACGAACACATGCCGTTCTAAAAGGACCATTAGAGACACCTGTAGGATATGGAGCCAAAAGCGCTAACGTTACCCTACGCAAACTATTTGAAACATACGGCAATATTCGTCCCATCCGAGCTTTACCAGGCATTCCTAATTTGTATGGTAATCGTCCTATTGATTTTATTATTGTACGGGAAAACGTAGAAGATTTATACGCTGGAATGGAATACATGGAAACTCCTAGCGTGGCAGTCGCTTTAAAGCTTATTTCCTGGAAGGGATGCGAAAAAATATGTCGACTTGCATTTGAAATTGCCCGCGCAGAAAATCGTAAAAAAGTGCACTGTGCTACTAAAGCAAATATCCTAAAATTGACTGAAGGCCTCTTAAAAAAAGTTTTTGAGGAGGTCGCAAAAGAGTATCCAGAAATTGAGGCACAACATATTATTGTTGATAACTGTGCCCATCAGCTCGTTAAAAAACCAGAGCAGTTTGAAGTTATTGTAATGACAAACATGAACGGGGATATTTTAGGAGATCTTTCTTCTGCTCTTATTGGAGGACTTGGTTTTGCTCCAAGCGCAAATATTGGGAATGATATCGGCATATTTGAAGCTGTACATGGTTCTGCCCCAAAATACGCTAGCAAAAATGTAATTAATCCTACTGCAGCGCTTCTATCAGGAATCATGATGCTACGCTATTTAAAAGAATTTGAAGCAGCCCATAAAATTGAAAATGCGCTTTTCCTTACCCTTGCACATAATAAAATTCTTACACGAGACGTTGCAGGTAATGGCCAAGGAGTCCCCACAAGTGCTTTCACGGAAGCTATTATCCGTAATCTTGAGGAAAAAATATCTCCGGAATGGAAACTATCTTCTCAAAAACCTTTAATCGTCCCAAATGAAACGCCCCTTCTAAAAACAATCCCAGAGAAGCAAAAAACTGTCGGGATAGATATTTTCTTACGCACCCAAGATAACATTCTGGATATAGTCAAACAAATAGAAACTCTTCTTGCAGAAAAGTCTCTCCCTTTTCTTCTAAAACTTATTTCTTGTCGAGGAAGTCAAATTTACCCTAATTTAAATGAGACCTGTGATTTAATAGACCAAATCTGTTGCCGATTCCTTTATACAAAGGAAGACTCTCCCTTAATAAATCAAGATATCTCTTCCCTTTTATCCCTTTTAGGAAAGCACTATCCTTGGGTACAAGTTGTAAAATTAAATGATCTTGAATCCGGTAGAGGCTACTCAAAAGCACAAGGAGAAGATTAGTATAAGTTTTAACCTTAAAACTTATAATTTGACCGAGTTACATATGGAAGAACTTCTGTTAATAAAGCAGCATAATTTGATATAACATCACTATCAGTTTCAGGCATATCATTAGGTCTGAAATGCCTTGAATACTCAGATTCTTGCAATTTTGCAAGGAAAGACTTGGAAGTGTCTGTTTTAAATGATGTGGGGTAAGTTTCCTTCATTTTTATAACAGACTCTTGTTCTTTCTGCTTAGCTTCCTTGGAAGTAAGCGGGATATAGTTTCCACTTGCATCTTTTATTAATCTCTTTGGAAAATGTGGCGTTAAAACGAAAATCATAGATCTCTCGATACGCTGAGATGCCGCATTCCCAAAAATGTAACTTAACAAAGGCGTATCTCCAAGTCCTGGAGTCTTATCACTTGATTTTGAATAATATTTTTCTGTCAACCCACTCAGAAGGAGGCTCTCTCCAGGAGCTAACGTTGCTGTCGCTTGTACAGAACTTTTATCAGCCTGTAATACAGGTGTTGTAATAGTCGGACTATTTGTATTACCAGGCAGCTCATTTTGAGAAAAAATGGTTCTTCCCGCAGTTACTTTCAAAGAAATACGACCATCTTTTAAAAACTTAGGAGTAACATTTAGGGTAATACCTACTTCCTTCGTAACAAGATTCCCCCCTCCTTGTGTCCCTGTTAGGGCAAGAGTAACATCTGTTCCAGAGAAAAAAGTAGAAGGTTTTCCATTAGTTGCTACTAAAGTAGGTGTTGCCAAAATATCGTTATAAGAAGTACTATCATTCGCAATATTTAAAGAATATTTAAGCTGAGGAATAGTTAAAGAATAAGCTACAGTCCTTCCTCTCGTAGAAGGCGGAGAAATATTAAACCCATATCCTACCAAGGGATTATTATTACCTTGTGTTAAGTTGCCTAATGCTTCTAAAAGATTATTCCCTCGACTTTCATTTTCAATCTGTTCTGTACGTACAATAGCTACATCAATAACTATCATTTCATTAGCAAGCGGATCATCGTCGTCTTCT